>CAMZKI010000064.1 GCA_947311125.1 uncultured Chlorobiota bacterium | reverse complement strand
TGTAAAATTTCCGTCAGAAGGATTAGGATAAACGATTGTTTTTGAAATGTCTATATTGTCTGTGCCCGAAGAGTCAAGATCCGGAAAATCTATAAAGTCAACCCAGGCATCCACACATTTCAATGGGAATACTCAAAAGATGGATCCGTCTCAGAAAACAGTGATTGTGCCTGGGTTGACTTTATAGATTTTCCGGATCTTGACTCTTCGGGCACAGACAATATAGACATTTCAAAAACAATCGTTTATCCTAATCCTTCTGACGGAAATTTTACAATTAAATCAGTAAACAACATACAAAAAGTTATTGTTAACGACATAACCGGCAGACTAATTAAAATTCATAACTCTAACAGCAAGTCAATTTCTGATATCAAATTAAAACAAGGGTTTTATATATTATCAATTTATTCCGGAAATAATATAATTAAAAAGAAAATTACAATAGAATAAATACTCATTACCGGTCTATACCTGTTACTGCTGCAGAACATATACTTACGGCAGTTTTTTTTTCTGAGGTCGAAAAATATCTTAATTTAGCGAATTGTTTTTTAATCACTTTAAAATAAATAAAGTATGGAAAGTAGAAACGCTATTAAAGGCGGAGAATTTATTGTAAGAGAAACACTTCCCGAAGAAGTATTCATACCTGAAGAATTTGACGAAGAAGCAAGAATGATTGCTCAAAGTTGTCAGGATTTTATAAATACGGAAGTTATGCCTAATCTTGACAGATTAGATGCACACGAAGAAGGACTTATGCCGGAGATTCTGAAAAAAGCAGGAGAACTCGGACTTCTCGGAATATCAATACCGGAAGAATACGGAGGTTTCGGACAAAATTTCACAACATCAATGCTTGTTGCCGACATACTCGGTGCAGGATATGCTTTTTCGGTTGCCTACTCTGCCGATACAGGTATAGGAACACTGCCTATTATGTATTACGGAAATGAAGAACAAAAACAAAAATATCTTCCCGGACTTGCATCCGGCGAACTCCTCGGAGCTTATTGCCTTACCGAGCCCGGTGCAGGCTCTGATGCAAACAGCGGCAGAACAAAAGCCGTATTAAACGAAGCCGGCACACATTATATACTTAACGGCTCAAAAATGTGGATTACAAACGGCGGATTTGCCGATATTTTAACTGTATTTGCAAAAATTGACGACGACCGTATTTTAAGTGCATTTATTGTAGAAAGAAATTTTCCGGGAATAACTTTCGGTGCGGAAGAGAATAAAATGGGGATTAAAGGCTCCTCAACAGTACAAATTTTCTTTAATAATTGTGAAGTTCCCGTTGAAAACCTTCTCGGAAAAAGAGGCGACGGTTTCAGAATTGCTCTTAATATCTTAAACCTCGGAAGAATAAAACTCGGAGCTAATGTCATAGGAGCTTCAAAAATTGCCATAAATCAATCTGTTCAATATGCTAACGAAAGAAAACAATTCAGAACTCTGATTGCAAATTTCGGAGCAATAAAATACAAACTTGCTCAACAAGTTATAAAAGCATTTGCCAACGAAACAGCTGTTTACCGAATGAGCAAAAATGTTGACGATGCAGTAAAAAGAAATATTGCAAACGGCATGGAGAAAGGTACGGCAAATGTTGAAGCACAAAGAGAATTTGTTATAGAAGCCGCACTCATTAAAGTATTCGGTTCTGAAATGCTGGATTATGTTGTTGACGAAGGCGTTCAAATTCACGGAGGAATGGGCTACTCTGCCGAAACTCTTATAGAAAGAGGTTACAGAGATTCGCGAATCAACAGAATTTTTGAAGGAACTAATGAAATTAACAGAAACGTAACCGGCGATACTTTAATAAAAAAAGGATTAAAAGGTGAAATACCTTTATTTGAAGAAGCCGAAAAAGTGGCAAGTTCGCTTGATAAATTCCCCGAAAATCCGCAATTTAACGGCAATTATTTCGATGATATTAAAATGACTGTCCAAAATTTTAAAACCGTATTTTTACTGTTGGTTGATGCCGCACACAAAAAATTCGGAAAAAAATTATCGCGCGAGCAAGAAATAATTTTCAATTTTGCCGACATTATTAAAGAATCTTATGTTGCCGAATCTCTTTATTTAAGGGTAAACCGATTGCAAAATCTTAAAGGAGAAGAAGCAGGTAAAATTTACAAAGACATTCTTGACGTTTACCTTTTCGACTCTGCAAATATTATTTACAATCAAGGAATTGAAGCAATTTACTCATTTATTGATGAAAATGAACAAGAAAAATATCTTAAAGCATTAAGATGTTTGACCAAAGTAAAACCGGTAAACATAAAAGAAGCAAGAAGACGAATTGCCGACAAATTAATTGAAGATAACAAATATATGTTTTAACCGAACTTCAATAAAATTATAAAAGGGTTGCTTTTAGGGCAACCTTTTTTTTACGCCGTTCGGCATAATAAAGCCCGTAATATATTTTGCCGGTGTAACATCAAAAGCCGGATTATAAGCATGTGAGCCGGGATTTGCAATTCTGATTTTTTGTTCTGTCCCGTTTTCGTCAATTCCCGAAAAATACAATACTTCATTTTCGTTCCGATTGAAGAACGGAACGAAAATGAAGTATTGTATTTTTCGGGAATTGACGAAAACGGGACAGAACAAAAAATCAGAATTGCAAATCCCGGCTCACATGCTTACAATCCGGCT
>CAMZKI010000063.1 GCA_947311125.1 uncultured Chlorobiota bacterium | reverse complement strand
TAAATTAGTTTTCAAAAATAATTAAAACTAATTTATTATATTCAACGTCTATTATTATAAAAGCGTTTTTCTGAATTTTATCTGCCAAAATCTCTTTTGCAAGTTCGTTAATTACGTCTCTTTGTAAGATTCGTTTTATCGGTCGTGCTCCGAATTGAGGTTCATAACCTTTATCTGCAAGATAATCAACGGCTTTTTCTGTCAATTCTGCTTTTATATTGTTTTCTGCCAGCATTCTATTAAGATGTATAAACTGTAATTTTACTATCTCTTTTATTTCATCTTTTGTTAAAGGTTTGAACATTATAATTTCGTCAATACGATTCAGCAATTCCGGTCTTATAGTTTTTTTCAACAATTCAAAAACTTCATTTTTTGTTTTTTCTACAACTTCTTCAGTATTTTTAGCATCAATATTTTCAAAATTTTCCTGAATAAGATGCGAGCCGAGATTTGATGTCATAATAATAATCGTATTTTTGAAATTAACTGTCCTGCCTTTGTTATCAGTTAAAATACCGTCGTCCAATACTTGAAGCAAAATATTGAAAACATCAGGATGAGCTTTTTCAATCTCATCAAGCAAAATTACGGAGTAAGGTTTTCTTCTGACGGCTTCTGTTAATTGTCCTCCCTCGTCATAACCTACATAACCGGGAGGAGCACCTATTAATCTTGACACAGAATGACGTTCCTGATATTCGGTCATATCAATTCTTGTCATCATATTTTCATCATCAAACAAGTATTCAGCAAGAGCTTTTGCAAGTTCTGTTTTTCCTACTCCGGTTGTTCCGAGAAAGATGAATGAACCTATCGGTTTTTTAGGGTCTTGCATTCCTGCTCTGCTTCTTCTGACAGCATTAGCCACAGCCGAGATAGCCTCTTCCTGTCCTACTACTCTTTTATGTAATTCGTCTTCCAATGAAAGCAATTTTTCTCTTTCACTTTTCATCATTTTACTTACCGGTATATGTGTCCAGTTTGAAACAACTTCGGCAATATCTTCAGAGTCAACTTCTTCTTTTAAAAGAGAACCCTCTGCCTGCATTTCGGTAAGTTTTGCTTTCAATCGCTCAATTTTAGCTTCTTCTTCTTTTAGTCTTCCGTATCTAAGTTCTGCAACACGTTCGTAATTGCCTTCTCTTTCAGCTTGTTTAGCTTCAAGTTTAATGTCTTCAATAGCTTTTTTACTGCTCTGAATAGCATCAATAATTTCTTTTTCAGCTTTCCATTTTGCAGTAAGCGAATCAGCTTGTTCCTGAAGATTTGCAATTTTTTCGTTTAAATCATCAAGTTTTTTACTCTTTCCCTCTCTCTTTATTGCCTCCCTCTCAATTTCTAACTGCTGTATTTTGCGTCTTATCTCATCAATTTCAGCAGGAACTGAGTTCATTTCCAAACGAAGCTTAGAAGCTGCTTCATCTATTAAATCTATAGCTTTATCCGGTAAAAACCTGTCGGTTATGTAGCGTTGAGACAATTTTACGGCAGCAATTACGGCATCATCAGTAATTCTTACTTTATGATGAGTTTCATAGCGCTCTTTAAGCCCCCTTAAAATGGAAATTGCGTCAGCTGTATCCGGCTCGTCAACCATTACTATCTGAAAACGCCTTTCAAGAGCTTTATCTTTCTCAAAATATTTTTGATACTCGCTTAAAGTTGTCGCCCCTACTGCACGCAGTTCCCCTCTGGCAAGAGCAGGTTTAAGAATATTTGCAGCATCCATTGCTCCTTCGCCTTTTCCGGCACCTACAAGAGTATGAATTTCATCAATGAAAAGAATTATTTCACCGTCGGCGGCAATTACTTCTTTTACAACCGATTTTAAACGCTCTTCAAATTCACCTTTATATTTGGCACCGGCAACCAATGCTCCCATATCAAGTGAAAAAATCTGCTTTGATTTCAAGTTTTCGGGAACATCACCGTTTATAATCCTATGGGCAATCCCTTCGGCAATAGCTGTTTTACCCACACCGGGTTCTCCTATCAAAATAGGATTATTTTTGGTCCTTCTTGAAAGAATCTGCAAAACACGTCTTATTTCTTCGTCTCTTCCTATAACCGGATCTAATTTCCCGTTTCTTGCAAGTTCGTTAAAATTAACAGCAAATCTGTTTAATGAATTAAAAGTATCTTCTGCCGTTTGACTGTCAGCTTTGGATCCTTTCCTTAACTCATCAATTACTTTCAGCAGGTCTGATTTTGTAACTCCTGCATCTTTCATTATTTGTCCGGCTTTATCTTTAGAATCTAATACGGCAACCAGTATGCTTTCTGTAGAAACATATTTATCGCCTCTTTTTTCCGATATTTTTATCGCATTTTGCAAAACAGAATGTCCTGCAGACGATAAATAGATATCACCGCCTCCGGATACTTTCGGAAAAGTATCAATATGGGCATCTAAAACTGCCGTAAGATTATTTGTATTTATACCGAGTTTATTAAATATAAAACCGGTAATATTTTCAGCAATTTCAATAACACCTTTTAATATATGTGCAGGCTCAATACTTTGATGACTTTTTGATTTTGCAATTTCAGATGCTCTCTGAATTGCTTCCTGCGATTTTATTGTAAAGTTATTTAAGTTCATAATTATTCTCCTTTTTGTTAAAATTTTTTCATTTTCGACTTTAAATTAATCAAATTTAAAACCGGTATTATCTTTTCAATCAAAATGTCATAAAGCACACCGCCCATGTGTCAAAATGGCACTGTAAATGGATTTGGCAAGTTAAATCGTCATATATTTTTTTACTGAATTTTTTTTTTTAATTT
>CAMZKI010000062.1 GCA_947311125.1 uncultured Chlorobiota bacterium | reverse complement strand
GCATATTTTTAAAATACCTCTCTTTTTTTTGCGGATAGTTTTATAATTATATAATTATTTTTTAATTCAAGAGGAAAAAGAGGAAATCAGCACAAATCAATTACTATTACTACAAATATTCCTGAAGTTAACGGAAATAAAACTCAAATAATTTTAATGATGACAGGAAAAGTTGAAGTACCGCAACAGATTAACCCGAAAGGAAATAAAAAATAATTATATAATTATAAAACTATCCGCAAAAAAAAGAGAGGTATTTTAAAAATATGCCTCTCTTTCTTATTTTTGCCTGAGTATTTTTAACAAACACGTTAATCTGTTTCTGCCAAAATTAAATCTTTATCATACAATCTCTTATTATCGGCATTAAATTCATATTTTACATCAAGTTCTAACTTTGACAAATCTAATATTTCCAAGTCTCTGATTGTTTTCCTTTTTAAATAACACTATTCTGTTGCTGTTTGTTCCTTTTGAGTTATTATTAACACCCCAAATATTTGATGTTTTTGTGAAAGTTTGCTGATTAATAATTATTCCTTCTGTCTTAAAACCCGATTTAATACCAAGGGGAACAACATATTCATCTAATTTAATTTTACCGTTTTTTACTTCACCGACCTCAAACGCAACATATCCGCCTTTTTTCGTTATTCTGTATAATTCGTCAAAAACTTTTTGCATAACTTCTGTCCATTCTTCAATAGTTCTTGACATCGTTATATTTTTTTCAACTTTCTCTATATTGATACCGTTAAACCATCCTCGCAACCAATTATCTTTAGCATATTGCACAACATCTAAGAAAGGAGGTGAAGTTACTGTTAATTGGACAAAACTATCAGGTATCTCATTTGTCTTTCCGGCATCTTTATTTAGAAATATTGCTGTTTTATGTATTTTTTTTAATTGTTTTTTTTTGCCGGAAGATATATTTTTAATCAACGATTTTGTTTTTCGTAAAATCAATTCTTTTACATTTCTGTATTCCGGCTTCTGATTTCTTTTTTCATTTATTTTGATCTGTCTTTCAGAAGAAACTGCTTGATTTGGAGGCATTGTATAAACTGAAAAAAAACCTTTAGAATGTCCTGTAAGCCTGTTTGTTGCCACCATTCTTATCCACTTATCAAACGAGTTTAAGTTATTATACAACTCTTTTTCTGAAATATAGTTTCGCAGCGAAACTATTTCACTTTCCGTATCAGGATGATAAAACATTGATAAATCTATATCAGCTTTTAAGCCTTTGTAAAAAGGTATTTCTTCCAAATATTGCGCTAATTCATTAAAATCAGGTATTAAAAAGCGAGGTTCGCTCAAAACAACACTTAACGGATTAATATCGTTTCCTATAACTTGACGATTTAATAAGCCTGCTTCAATTACAGTCGTACCTCTGCCCAAAAAAGGGTCATATACATAGTCCCTTTCTTTTGTAAGATGTTTAATAAAAAAATTCGGTAGTTGCGGTTTAAAACAGGCACGATAAGAAACTTCGTGAATACTGTTCGCCTGTCTTTGTTTTGCAGTCCAAAATTCATTTATATATTTACAGATTTGAACTTCTGAAATATTAATTTTTTCTATTCTTGTTTTATCAGTATTTTTTTCAGAAACAAATAAATCTTGTTGTGCATCAGATAATTTAAAATTTGTGAGTATATCAATAAACATATTTATTTTTATTACGCTTTTGCACAAAGTTAATATTTTTTTACTGCAAATACTTTTCTTTATCAATAAACCTGAGTTTCACCCTGTTACCTATCAGGTACATAACAGGAACCAAAATTAAAGTAAGAAAAGTTGCAAATGTCAGACCGAAAATAACAGTCCAAGCCATAGGTCCCCAGAAAGCTGCATTGTCGCCTCCGAAATAAATATTAGGAGAAAAATCGGTCATCATTTTTACAAAATCAATATTAAAACCGGTTGCCATAGGCAAAAGCCCCAGAATTGTAGTAATTGCAGTAAGCAAAACAGGGCGTAAACGGGTTTTACCCGCTTTTTTTAATATTTCTGTAATTTCACCGTAAGGCAAATTATCGTTTTCTTTAAGCCCGAGTTCCTGCTTTCTTATTTTTTTCAGATAATCAATATAATCTATCATTACAATTGCGTTATTTACCACCACACCGGCTAAAGATATAAGCCCTATTCCGGTCATAATAATAACAAAATCCATTTTAAAAGTTGCGATACCGCCGAAAACACCTATCGTGCTGAATAATACACTTGTCATTATTATAAAAGGTTTTATTACGGAATTAAATTGCGTAACCATAATAATCATAATCAATGATATTGCGATTAAAGCAGCACGAGATAAAAAGTCCATTGATTCTTTTTGGTCTTTTTGTTCTCCCGTTAAATCTGTTTTATAGCCCTCGGGCAAATCGTATGAAGCAAGTATTGTCCTTAATTGCTTATTTATTGAGTTAGCATTATAACCTTCCAGAACATTTGAAGATATTGTTATTACCCTTTTGGTATCAATACGTTTTATTGAACCGTAGGAGGTTGTAAATGAAAAATCGGCAACTGCAGAAATGGGAATATGAACAAACTTTCCTCTTTTATCTCTGAAATTTATAATTTGATTCATCAAAACCGAAATATCGTTTCTGTATTTTTCCGAGAGTTGAATTTGAATAGGATACTTTTCATCTCCGGCTTTAAAATCCGATATTTCTTTTCCGAAAAGTGCCGTTCTTATAGTTCCGGCAATTTGACCCGTTGACAAACCGAAACTTCCGGCTGCATCTCTGTCAATATTAAGTAAAAGTTCCGGTTTACCGGCATCTAAATCGGCTTTAAGCCCTTCAATACCCTGTATTCCCGAATGATTTACAAGTTGTATGATACTGTCGCTTATTGTGATGAGTTTATTAAATTCTTCACCGGACACTTCAATATTTACGGCTTTGCCCGTAGGCGGTCCCATTTTATTTTTATCTACTGAAATAATAACTCCGGGATATTTATCAATTAAAGCATCTGTTATTTTCTTTTGCAGTTTTTTTGTATCTTTTCCTTTTCTTTTTTCATAGTCTGTAAAATTTACGGTTGATATAGCTTTATTAGGAGTTGTTCCGAATGCAATTTCATTTTCGCCTACGGCACCCTCTCCTACTATTGTTAAAACCGACTCTACAATATCTTCATAGCCGTTGTCTTTTATAACCTTCGTAATATCTTTCTCTATAAGTCGTGATATTGAATCTGTTTTTGTAATATCGTATCCTAAAGGCAGTTCTGATTTTACAACTAAAAATTTAGGGTCATTAATCGGAAATAAATCAACGTTGGGTTTCCTCATCTGAAAGAACATCATTGTAAGAATAAGCACAACAAATGTTCCGAGTAAGAACAAACCCGGTTTTTTTCCTGATAAAGCATATGATAAGAATCTTGAATAAAAAGATTCTAATTTAGGCAAAAAAGTATTCTGAAAACGAACTGAAGCATCATAGAAAACAAAATAATTCAAGAAACTGACTAAGGCAATAATAATCAATACATTCGCTACAGCATTAATTCCTAAAGCATACAACGGAATTGCAGGTATAACTGTGGCGGCAACTACTGTGATAACTCTTTTTTTAGGCGGTTTGCTTTCTTTCTTATTTGAAAACCCTGAGGTTACTACAGGAATAATGACAAGAGCTACAAATAAAGAAGCACTCATAACGATAATCAAAGTTATGGGAAGGTATTTCATAAAGTTTCCTATCATTCCGGGCCAGAATATAAGAGGGAAAAACGCTGCCAAGGTTGTAGCCGTAGAAGCAATTATTGCCCATGCTATTTCACCTACGGCAAGTTTAGCTGCCTCGTACAGGGAATAACCTTCAGAAACAAATCTGAAAATATTTTCGACGGCAACAATTGCATTATCAACCAGCATACCTAAAGCAAGTATTAAACCGAACAGTGTCATCATATTTATTGTTATCCCCAAAGCATTAAGAACAACAAAAGAAATAAGCATTGATGTAGGAATTGCTAAACCTACGTATATTGCATTTCTGGCTCCGAGAAAGAAGAATAATACTGTCATTACGAAAATCATTCCCATGATAATGCTGTTCTCCAGGTTCATTATCATTTTTTTAACCATATCAGACTGGTCATTTGTAATTTTCACCTCTAAACTTTCGGGCAGTTCATTTTTTTTGGCAGTTGCAATAACGTTCATTATTTGCTCGGTTGCAGCCAGTAGGTTTTCTCCGCTTTTTTTAATTATTTGCAACGTTACAACTGAATTTCCGCCCAATCTTGCAATGCTTTTTACATCTTTAAATCCGTCAATAACTTTTCCGCCGTCGAGAACATCCTTCAGATAAACTGATTTCCCGTTTTCGCTTTTAACTATAATTTCCTCAATTTCGTTAATGTCTTTAAATTCTCCTACTGTTCTGACAGACCTGCGTGTTCCGTTAATTATGACATCTCCTCCGGATACAGATACGTTTTCGTATTTAACGGCATTTTCAATATCGTTAAAGCTTAGATGGAATGCATCCATTTTTTCTTTATCCAAGTTTAAACGTATGAGTCTTTCTTCTATTCCTTTTATGTTTACTTTGGATATTTGGGGTATTTCTTCAATTTTATCCTCAAGATTTTCGGCATATTCTCTTAATTCTTCGGAAGAAAAATCTCCGGAGAGGTTTACGTTAATTATAGGAAATTCAGACATATCAACGTCCATAACCATAGGATCTACGGGCAAATCATCCGGTAAATCGTTTTTTGCCCTGTCAACTGCATCTTTTACGTCTTGTAATGCTGCTTTTATATCAACTCCGGAATTAAAATCTACGATAATATCGGAATTATCCTGCGATGATGTTGAGGTAAGCGTTTTTATATCTTTTATTGTATAAATTTCTTTTTCGAGGGGTTTGGTTACCAGATTTTCAATATCGGAAGGTGTATTCCCGGGATAAACCGTTTTTACTATAATTCTTGGTAACACCACATCCGGAAACATTTCCTTAGGCATTGTCGAGTATGCAAAAAAACCTGCAAAAATAAGGATTACCAAAGCCAAATAAACGGTGTTTGCATTATTCAGTGCTTGCGTGGTAAGTTTAAATTCTCTTTGTATTTTCTTTTTTGACATAGTCCGGGAAGTAAAATATTATATTACTTAATTTTTATTTTTTGTTTAT
>CAMZKI010000061.1 GCA_947311125.1 uncultured Chlorobiota bacterium | reverse complement strand
GCATATATATTTGCAATATTTGCGGAGTGAACTGTAAAGCCTTTAAGTGTAATATAAGGGACTGTTGATAAATTAAATCCGTAATTATTTCCTGTTGCATCAACAATTACTGCATCTCCGGGATTGTTTTGTATTGTCAGGGTATTTGTTGCATCTGGCAGTAAGCCGTTGTTAACAGTTACACTTTCGGTATAAGTGCCGGCATATACGTTTATTGTTTTTGCACCGGGTAAATCACCTGCACTGAATGCTGTTGTTCCGTACCATGCAGCAAGACCGTCAAGAGCACTTTGAATTGTCGGGTGGTCGTCACTTGTAACTCCTGCACCTGCAACAACGGGTATTGTGTTTCTGGTTGAAACCGTCATAGCGTAAGTGTCTGAACCGGCAGTATTTGTAACAGTAAGAGTTCCGTTGCTGTAATTACCGGCAGGGAAGTTTACAACAGCGGTCGTACCGTCATTAGAGACAGGTGTGCCTGTTATACCTCCTATGTCAAAAGATGAACCGGTTAATCCTGTTCCGGTTATTGTAATTTGTTTTCCTCTGTCTTCATATAATGTTGCGGGTGATACTGTTGAAATAACCGGAGGGTCTAAAACGGGAAGTGAGAACTCTATTATTCTTGTAGCCCAATCCCAATTTCCGTTAGAGTATTCAGTAGTAAACCAGAATGTATAATCGTCTGAGGGATCAACCATTAATGAAGCATAATCTCCCCATCTTGTAACTCCTGCTTGAGATGTGTTACCCGCATATAAAACAGTTTCGGTTGCAGTCATTGTATTTAGTGCATCTCCGGCATAACGGGCAGTTGCTCTTATTGAAGGTTCTACACTTGTTCCGTCAGATGCGGAATAAGCTATAGCTATATCTCCGTTACCGTTCATTGCAATTGCAGGCATCCATCTCCAGACTCCGTCCCCCGGAGCATAGGTTCCTTGTTGGTATATTGACCATCCTGTTCCTGAGTTTCTTAATTCGTACCAGCGTATTCCGGCAACATCAGTTCCGTCATCAACAGTTCTGGTAAGAAGCATAGCGTCATAAGTAGTAAAATGTCTGTATTGTGCTCTGAGCATCATTCTGTCATTCAGTAAATCTAATTGATCTGTTGAACTTGGTTGTGGTGCTCCTGTAGTTAAACCTGTATCATGAGTGATAGGAATCTCTGTTGAAAGAGTAAATGTGGAATTAGAAGGAGTTACCCAATCAACATGCATTGTAGCAATTACAAGAGCATCCTTTGTCCAGTATGTTTCGTCAGCCATATCAAAGACAAAAGGTATATCAGTACCTGCAGCCGGAACCGGACCTTCTATATCGGCAGGCATCCATGTAAAGCTGAATTCACTGGCGATAGAAGGGGTGTTAACGTCATCAAAAAACTGTATCATTGCGGGTAAATCTTGTCCGTCTCCTCCGTATGTCAGCATTGTATTTCTGTCTAAAGCACAGATATAAGTTCCCGTGAAACTGCCTGTACCTGTATCAAATCCGTTTACGGTTAAGACATAGCTGTCAAGAAATATTCCGAGTTTAGGATAATCCGGCATATCAGGGAATTGGTATGCAAAACGATAATAAGAGCCGAGTGGATCGTTTGTTACAGAAACTGCTATCAATTCCCATTGAGTACCATCAGAAGTATTAACAGCAAATTGTGTAATAACCCAACGGTCGGCTTGTTCATCATACATAACAATAGGATCTCCGTCATTTGTTCCGTTCCAAGAGCCCGTAAAACTATCCCAAATAGTTGAGTTATCAACAGGTCCGTAAACAGATGCTCCGGTACTTTTATCAAATATCTGATAGCCGTTATTTACTGATTGAAAATAGTAGACAAGTCCGATGTCTCCGTCAGTATCAGGCGGTGCAACACCATATGTGTTGATTATTCCGTCAAAATTAAGACCTATATTTAAAAGAGCTTTTGAATTTGGATATTTTTTTTGGATATTAGGGTTTTGGTTTTCTTGATTTACAAACGGGTTATCTCTGTTAATAGGTAAGCCGAAATCAGGAACTTCTTCGTGTTCTCCTTTTTTCTGAAACTTATGCCAACCCGGTATGGGTTTCATTTCCTTTAAAGGTTTAGAAATGTCATAATAAGTCGGTTTAATAACAACAGGCCTCTTAACTTTTTTAAGTGTTTGGTTATTATTAACACTTCTTAACGGCTGTTGGGCGTAAACCGTTCCGAAAAGAAAAAAACTGAAAGTTAAAATAAATGTAAAAATCTGTTTCATAATATTACGAGTTTTTAAGTTTTATAAAATAAAAATTAAATAAAAGCGGCGAAGTTTTTTTAATCCTCTCCGCTTTTAATATTAATTTACTCTTTAACTATTTTTTTTATAATCGAATAGTTGTCGTTAAACGTTATTTCAACAAAATAAATTCCTGCAGGCTTATTTGTTAAATCAAGAACGTTCGTTTCTGTATCGTTTAATTTTTTTCCAGTATTTTTTGACCGGTAACATTTATAACTTTAACAGAATACCTGCTCGGTTTATTTTTTACAATTATATAAAATTTGCCGTTTGTAGGATTCGGATAAACAGATACGTTACTTTCTGTTATATTAATACCTGAATTTGATTTTTCAAATACTAATTCGAATCTGTCTGCTGCGTCCGAAACATCTGCTGCCAAGTTAACAGTTCCGTTAAGATTTAACTCTGTTGTTGTATTATTCAAGTTGTCTTTAAGATATACTTTTATATCCGTAAAGTTAAATTCAGTAACGGAAATAGTGTAATTATCACCTGTTTGGAATGTTCTTAAAGGTACCGAATAAGTTCCGTAGTCAAAAGTTTTAAATGTATTGATTGAATATTCGGTACTGTAAGCGGCAGATTTAGTACAAACTTGAGGGACATTAGCATCCATTGTATAAAGTTTGTAAGCATCTAAGCCGTTATCCATTTTATCGGTAGCTTCAGGCAAAAATCTTACAACGGTTTCGTCGGTATAACCGTTAGCGGAAATTTGCAATCTTATAAAGTTAT
>CAMZKI010000060.1 GCA_947311125.1 uncultured Chlorobiota bacterium | reverse complement strand
GATTTTTGATAATAACCGGTTGCCCATGCAACACAAGTTCCGTAAGAACCTTGGTCGCCTATCGGCGGAAAATATGCCGATAAATCAACAGAACTCGGAACTTGCCCGGAACCGAGATAAATATCATTTCTGGAAGCTTGGGACGATAACAGAAGAACAAATTTTAACAGCAGTCAAATCCTTAGTCCGAAGCATTTATTCTGGTCAATTCCCGCTTCTCAAAAAGGAGCAGATTGTAACGGCACAGGCTTTGAACCTGCATATGACGTTATGATTTCTACAGGAATTTCAGATATAGGAACAACACCTTATACAAGCCTCGGTGATTGTTCGTCCTCTCCTTCAAGTTCTGAAAATACCGTTGCGGCAAATCATAAAATAGAAAGTTACAGGCAGGTAAATCTTGATGTAGAGACATTAAAACAATACCTTGCACAGGGGAGAGCTTTGTCCTTCGGTGCAAAACTCGGTGAAAATTTTATGGCTTGGAATTCTTCAGATGTTATATATGATGATACTGATGACTATCAAGGACAAAATGCTTACCATGCTATGACAATTTGCGGATATGATGATTCCAAAGGAAATAACGGAGCTTTCAGAGTTGTAAACTCTTGGGGAACCGGTTGGGGTGACGGCGGATACATTTGGGTTGATTATAATTTCTTCGTAAGCGGAGACTTTGCTTTTTGTGCTTTTGCTGCTACAAATAAATTTTCGAACCCTGACAATGACGGAGATAATCAAGTTGACGATCCTAATTCCGGAACCGATTTAATGGCTTGGGAACTTTATGATTATCACGATGACGTTAATGACCCGTATAATACAGACCCCAGAGCAAGAGTTGCTAAATACAATGCTTTTAATTCAGGAACCGATAACATACCGGCATCTAAAGATTGGAATATTCTTTACATATATTATAATGCAAATAATGCTAATGATTACGGCATAATGCTTTTTGATTATTATTCAGATGATTACGGGAACTACGGACAAGACGGAAGTCTTGACGGCTATCCGGAAGCTGACGGAGACCAAAACTGGTGGAATCATATTGATATTCCGGCAGGACAAAGTGTTGCACAGGCTTTATACGGCGGAACAGATGCTCGTTTCAGTTGGCCCTATACAATGCCCTCAATTACCGGCGATTATTACCTCGTAATTATTGTTGACGGATATGATGTTATTCAAGAGTATGACGAATCAAACAATTATTTTTATTTAACTGATTCGGAAGGAGGCCCTATTACATTCAGTAATGGTGTTATGCAGGAAACTCCTGCTAAAAGTTTTGAAAAGAATTTAAATCCGCAAAAAGGAGAGCCCTCGCCAAAGCAGACGGTAAAAACGGAGCAAAATCTTAATGCATACAGCACAGAAGAAATAAGAAAACTAATAAATTACAGATTAGCTTCCGGCGATATTAAAAAGAAAGCAGCAATGTATGATAAGTCAGACAACAAAGGACACAGAAAAACTAATAATTAGTATATAAGTAAAATAATATTATTTTTAAGAATTGTGCCGTGCTTTAAGTACGGCATGTTTTTTATATATGTTTTTCGGCATTATAAGATGACCTTACCAAAGGAGAACTTTCAACATATAAAAAACCTTTTTTTAAAGCAATTTGCTTCCACTCGTTAAAAATATCCGGATGCACATATTCCGCAACTGCAATATGATTAGGAGTAGGCTGAAGGTATTGACCTATAGTGAGTATTTTACAACCTGCTGTTCTCAAATCATCCATAAGCATAACAATTTCCTCAAAAGTTTCTCCTAATCCGACCATAACACCGGATTTTGAGTTTACTCCCTTGTCGGACAGGTATTTTATTACCTTTAAACTTGTTTCGTATTTTGCCTTACTTCGTATTTGAGGTGTCAGTCGCTTTACGGTTTCTAAATTATGTGAAATCACATCAGGAGCAGCATCAATAATTTTTTGTAACAGTTTTTCATTTCCGTCAAAATCAGGAATTAAAGTTTCAATTGTAGTATGAGGATTTAGTTCTTTAATGCGGATGACTGTCTCAGCCCATATTCCGGCTCCTTTATCCTGCAGGTCATCTCTGTCAACCGAAGTCAAAACACAATGTTTAAGCTTTAATGTTTTTACCGAGCGAGCTGCATTTACCGGTTCGTTAATATCAATATCAAGGGGTTTCCCTGTTTTAACTGCACAAAATTTACAGGCACGGGTACAAATATCGCCCAGAATCATAATCGTTGCCGTTCCTTTATCCCAACATTCTCCTAAATTAGGGCACTTTCCGCTTGTGCATATTGTATTTAAACCGTATTTTTTTATTGTTTTTCGGACATCAGCATATCTTCCGCTTTGAGGCAGATTTATTTTCAGCCAATCAGGTTTTCTTCTGCTCGCTTGCATATTGTAATTTTTAAAATGCAAATAAAAACGTTTTTTATAAGATACAGAAAATAACAAATGATTTTAATACGATTTATTTAAGTATTTTATCCTTGCAAAAAAACATTTATGATTATCGGCATAGGCGGATGCAGTAATTCAGGAAAATCACGATTGGCAGAAAGGCTTGATAATTTTTTTAATGTCAGGAAAGTAAAAGTTTTATGTCAGGACGATTTTGTAAAAAAACAAGATGTTCTTACAACCGTTAAAGGTCATATCGACTGGGAAGTTCCTTCAACAATTAAATTTGAAGAATATTTGAATGCCGTTAAAAAAGCATCTGTCGAAAATGATTTGGTTATCTGTGAAGGTCTGTTTGCTTTTTGGTTTGGCGAAATTAATTTGCTGTATAACAAGAAGATATTTTTAGAAATAGACAAGGCGACTTTTATTAAACGGAAAAAAAGAGATTTACGTTGGGGAAAAGAGCCCGATTGGTATATAGAACATATTTGGCAAAATTATTTGAAATATGGACAATATAAGCAGTCTGATAAAGCAAACACCCTTTTTTTAGATGCAAGTAAGGAAATAAATATTAACAATATACTGAATTTTCTTGACTTGTAATATTTCATATACTTGGATACTGTGCAGCATTTTTAAATTTTAGGATAAAAACTGCTGAGCAGTGTTAAATTTTATATCTTGCAAGAAAAATATTTAGTATTTTTACGAAAAAAATTAAATCTGTGTAAAAATGAAGAAAATTCTGAAAATATCTTTTATTGTTATCGTAACTGTTATTGCCTTAATCCTAATATTGCCTTTTGCCTTTAAAGGAAAAATTACGGAGGCAGTAAAACAGGAAGCTGACAAAAATCTTAATGCAAAGTTAGATTTTGCAGGAATAAGTCTGTCTCTTATAAAAGACTTTCCTGATATAACTGCAGAAATTGAAAAACTCACAATTGTCGGTATTGATACTTTTAAAAACGATACCTTAATAAATTTTAATAAATTAACTGCAACGCTTGATTTAATGAGTGTTATTTCCGGAAACGAGATTAAAATAAAGCAAATTACTTTTGACAAACCTCGAATAAACGTAAAGGTTCTTAAGAACGGTTTTGCAAATTATGATATTGCGAAAGAGGATACAAGTTCTGTGTCGAAAAGTGATACAGATTCAGAAACTTCAAATTTTGTCATTAAACTTAAAAAGTTAGAAATAAAAAACGGAAATATTATTTATGACGATAAGGAAACTGACGTATTTACACAACTCACTAATACAAATTTTATCCTTTCGGGAGATATGACCGAAGATTTTACAAACCTGAACATAAATATGACGGCTGATGCAATGACGGTAGAATCTGAAGGCATAAAATATCTCAATAAAGTAAAAACAACTTTTAATTCAGAATTAAGTGCAGATTTAAAAAACTCCGTTTATACCTTCAAAGAAAATAACCTTAAACTTAATGAAATAGATTTAGGTTTTGACGGATTTGCAGAAATGCCCGATGATGATATTAAAATTGATTTAACCTTTAAAACAAAAGACACAAAATTCAAAGACGCATTATCAATGATTCCTGCTGTTTACAAAACAGATTTTGAAGGTATTGAAACATCCGGAGAATTTAGACTTGACGGTTACGTAAAAGGCATATATAATGACCGAAATATACCTGCATACGGTATTAACCTGCTTATTAAAAACGCTTATTTCAAATATCCCGACTTGCCGGAATCGGTTAAGAATATTTATGTAGACTTAAAAGTTGACGCAGAAGAAGGCTCCGGTGATAATATGACCGTAAATATTAAAAAAGCATCGTTAACAACTGCAGGCAATCCGTTCTCGGCAACTATGTTTTTGGATATTACGGCAGCCGATATTGCAATGAACGGTATGATAAAAGGAAAAATAAATCTGGAATCTTTAAAAAATACCGTTCCTCTTGAAGATATGACTCTGTCGGGCATAATTGATACGGATATCTCTTTTAAAGGCAATTTATCCGACATCGAAAATGAAGATTACGAAATATTTGATGCAAAAGGAAACCTTAAATTGACCAATATGATAATTGATATGACCGATATGCCTGAAATTAATATTCCGAAAGCTGATATGTATTTCTCTCCGCAATTTGTTAACTTAAAACAACTTGATACTAAAGTAGGAAAAAGCGATTTTTACCTTGAAGGTAAACTTTTTAATATCTTTTCATATCTTTT
>CAMZKI010000059.1 GCA_947311125.1 uncultured Chlorobiota bacterium | reverse complement strand
TAATAACAAAAGTCTTTGATTTATAAAATTAAAGGTTATTTTTGCGGCTCAAAAATCAATTGTCAATTAAATATAATGTCTAACTTATTAATTTTTTAAACGATCAAAATGAGCGAAAAAACAAAAGAAACAAACGAAAATGCAGTTCCGGAAACTGCAGAAAGTATCAAAACAGAAGAAGTTAAAGAAATTAAAACAGAAGCTGAGGTTAAAGAAGAAGAAAATGAAATTGCAGAAGATAATACTTTTGCCGAACCTGAAAACGTATCCACTTTAGATTTTGATTGGGATGCTGCAGAATCAGAGGCTGATGAATATTCGGGAGAACAAAGAAAAGAACTTAAAGATTTATATTCAGAAGCTCTTTCGGTTATTTCCGAAAAAGAAGTTCTGGACGGAAAAGTAATTGCTCTTACGGATAAAGATGTTGTAGTAGACATAGGTTATAAGTCTGACGGTGTTATAAGCAAAAACGAGTTTCGTTATAATCCTGATTTGAAAGTAGGAGATACCGTTGAAGTTTATATAGAATCTCAAGAAGACAAAACAGGACAATTAATACTCTCGCATAAAAAAGCAAGAACTCTTCGTTCTTGGGAAAGAGTTAACGCAGCATTAGAAAATGACGAAATTATTAACGGATTCATCAAATGCCGCACTAAGGGCGGTATGATTGTTGACGTATTCGGCATCGAAGCATTCTTACCGGGATCTCAAATTGACGTTAAGCCAATAAGAGATTATGATGCATTTGTCGGAAAAACAATGGAGTTTAAAGTTGTAAAAATCAATAAAGAATTTAAAAACGTTGTTGTTTCACATAAAGCTCTTATTGAAGCCGAACTTGAAGAACAAAAAGCTAAAATTATTGAACAACTCGAAAAAGGACAAGTTCTTGAAGGAACCGTTAAAAATATTACTTCTTACGGAGTATTTATAGATCTTGGCGGAGTTGACGGATTAATTCACATTACAGACCTTTCTTGGGGAAGAGTTAATCATCCGGAAGAGGTTGTGGAATTGGATCAAAAATTGAATGTCGTAATACTTGATTTTGATGAAAGTAAAAAACGTATAGCTCTCGGATTGAAACAATTACAGGAGCATCCGTGGGATTCATTAGATCCTGATTTAAAACCCGGAGATACTGTTAAAGGTAAAGTTGTTGTTATTGCCGATTACGGAGCATTTATTGAGATTAAACCCGGAGTAGAGGGCTTAATTCACGTTTCGGAAATGTCTTGGTCGCAACATTTGAGAACAGCACAAGACTTTTTCAAAATAGGAGATATTGTTGAAGCACAAATTTTAACTCTTGAAAGAGAAGAAAGAAAAATGTCTCTCGGCATAAAACAACTGAAACCGGATCCGTGGGAAAAAATAGAAGAAAAATATCCGGTAGACTCTAAACATACAGCTAAAGTCAAAAACTTTACGAATTTCGGTATATTTGTCGAATTGGAAGAAGGTGTTGACGGATTAATTCATATTTCAGATTTATCATGGACTAAAAAAATCAAGCATCCTGCCGAATTTACCGAAATTGATGCAGAAATTGATGTTGTAGTTTTAGAGATTGATAAAGAAAACAGAAGATTAAGCCTCGGACACAAGCAATTAGAAGAAAATCCGTGGGATGTATTTGAAACTTTATTCGGAGTTGACAGTGAGCACGAAGGAACGATTATCAAAATCGGAAACAGAGAAGCATTAATTGCTATGCCTTACGGTGTAGAAGCAGTTTGTCCTGTTAATCATCTTAAAAAAGAAGACGGGTCAATGCCGGTTGAAGATGAAAAAATTCTTGTAAGAGTTATTGATTTCCACAAAGACGCTAAAAAAATAGTAGTTTCTCATTTAAGAACTTATAAAGAAAGAAGTAAAACGACTAAAGCAAAAACAAACTATCAGTCGGATATAGAGAAAACAACTCTGGGAGATATAAGCAGTCTTTCGGAATTAAAAGATAAACTCAGCAATGATTCTAAAAAAAGCAATAAAAAGACAACGGCTAAAAAGAAAAAAGAAGAGGTAGATAAGGATGCGGAAGTTAAAGATGAAAATAAAGAATCAAAAACAGAAGATAAAACTGCTTCGGCAGAGAAAAAAGAAGATTCTGAAAACATCAAAGACTAAAAACAGATAACATACGACTGAAAGATTTTTATCTTTCAGTCGTTTTTTGTAACTTTACCGTAAATATTTTAAATAGTAATCATGGAAAAGAAATATGATGTTATAAAAAAGGATAATCACACCGTAATACAAGTATTGGCAAAAAAACTTGATACAAGTATTGCTCCGTCTTTCAAATCAGAATTGGTAATGATTGCCGGAAACGGAGAGAAAAATATGATTATTGATTTAAGTAATACAGAATATTGTGATTCATCGGGCTTAAGCTCCATACTTGTAGCAAACAGATTATGTAAAAACGCAAAAGGAAAATTTATACTTTCCGGTTTGCAAAATGCCGTTGAACGCTTAATAACCATTTCACAATTAGATTCAGTATTGGAAATTGAAGATACACTGGAAAAAGCAGAACAAAAAATAAACGGCGACGCTTAATAATGTCTTTTAAAATTACAGTATTAGGTAGCAGTTCAGCTTTACCTTCTTATAAAAAATATCCTTCCGCTCATGTTGTTAATATGCATGAGCGTTTTTTCTTGGTCGATTGCGGCGAAGGAACTCAAATAAAACTGCGACAGTATAAAATAAAAGTCTCAAAAATAAGCCGAGTCTTTATTTCCCATCTTCACGGCGACCATTTCTTCGGAATATTCGGATTTATCTCTTCTTTAAACCTTCTCGGAAGAAAAAATGACTTACATATCTATTCTCCGGGCGATTTAGAGAAAATAGTTTATACCGTAATTAAAAAAAATGATTTAAACTTTAATATTTTTTTTTACAGACTGAGCACAGACGTAAAACAAACAATATACGAATCTAAAAGTGTGAAAATAAGTTGTTTTCCTCTTAACCACAGAATAGAGACATATGGCTTCTTGTTTGAAGAAAAAAAGAAAGAAAAAAACATAAAAAAAGAAGCCATAGAGAAATACAAACTTAAAATTTCGGATATTCTGAAAATAAAAAAGGGGAAAGATTTCATTACTCCCGAAGGAAAATTAATTCCGAATAAAGAATTAACATTGCCGGAACAAAAAATCAGATCTTACGCATATTGCTCCGATACCGTTTTTGAACCTAAAATTATCCCTTATATAAAAAACTCTGCACTTCTTTATCACGAAGCCACATTTACGGAAGAACTAAAAATAACAGCTGATAAAACAAAACATTCCACAGCCGGCGAAGCTGCCGAGATTGCACTTAAAGCAAATGTCGAAAAACTTTTGATAGGGCATTTTTCATCAAGGTATAAAAATACCGATATTTTTCTTGATGAAGCAACAAAAATATTTCCGAATACAGAAATTGCAGAAGACGGGAAAGTTATTGAACTTTAATTACAAAGTTTGCTTTATAATTTTTACTTTTACGTCATTAAGAACTCATAAAATTAATTTAAAATGAAAAAATTTATAGTTTCACTCGCAGTATTAATGATTTATGCAAATTTATATGCACAAATTAAACCGGATAAAGCCGTTTTTGAAGAATATAAACCCGGGTTTTATCAAAATTTCATATTAAAAGACGTTCGCCACATTAATGAAACTTTAAAACGCAAAGAAGTTCATAAGCGTTTTCAAATGGACCAAACCGGCTATAATATTCCCGATAAGGTGAAAGACTATAAAAGAGAATGGGCAAATCCCGTTATTTCTCAGGGAAATGCCGGAACCTGCTGGTGCTACTCAACAGTTTCATTTTTAGAATCTGAAATATACAGACAGACCGGAAAAAAAGTGAAACTATCTGAAATTTATACCGTCTATTGGGAATATGTCGAAAAAGCAAGAGAATATGTAAGAACAAGAGGTGAAAGTAATTTTTCTGAAGGTTCGGAAGGAAATGCCGTAACGCGAGAGTGGAAAAAATACGGAACAATGCCTTATTCTGTTTATACAGGACTTATAAACGGAAGAAAATATCATACACACGCTAAAATGTATGAAGAAATGATGACCTATCTTAAATCAGTCAAGAAAGCAAATGCATGGAACGAAAATCAGGTAACAGAAACCATAAAAGATATTATGAATTACCATATAGGAGAGCCCCCGACAAGTTTTACCGTTGACGGAAAAAAATATACACCTAAAACATATCTTAAAGATTAC
>CAMZKI010000058.1 GCA_947311125.1 uncultured Chlorobiota bacterium | reverse complement strand
TTAACTTTTCAAAAATCTCACTTATATCATTCTAAAACCTGAGTTTTATCAATTTCTGTTTTTTAACATATTTTTAGCCAGGGTATATTGCTTATTATTAGCGTGTTAATCAAAAGTAGTTTGTTTGTAAAAAAGATACGGCATAAAATAAAAAATACATAATTTTGCTGCATAATAATTATCTAAAAATAAAGCTGTAATGACTGAAAAAATAAATAAATTTATGGAGAGCGTAATTGCTCAAAATCCGGGAGAAAAAGAATTTCACCAAGCCGTAAAAGAAGTTGCGGAGGTTATTATTCCTTTTATTGAAGAAAACCCGAAATATGCGGAAGCAAAAATTTTGGAGCGTATGGTTGAGCCGGAGCGTGTTATTATGTTTCGTGTTCCTTGGCAGGATGATAAAGGAGAATTCCGTATTAACAAAGGATTTCGTGTTGAATTTAACAGTGCCATAGGTCCTTACAAAGGTGGTTTGAGGTTTCACCCCAGTGTTAATTTAAGCATATTAAAATTTTTAGGCTTTGAACAAGTGTTAAAAAACAGCCTTACAACTTTGCCTATGGGAGGAGGAAAAGGCGGTTCGGATTTTAATCCTAAAGGAAAGTCGGACAATGAAATTATGCGTTTTTGCCAAAGTTTTATGAGTGAACTTTTCAGGCATATAGGACAGGATACTGACGTTCCTGCCGGAGATATAGGTGTAGGCGGAAGAGAAATCGGATATTTATTCGGACAATATAAGCGATTACGAAATGAATTTACAGGCGTTCTTACAGGAAAAGGAAGAGAGTGGGGCGGAAGTCTGATGCGTCCTGAAGCTACAGGTTTCGGTAATGTTTACTTCTCACAAAATATGCTTGCAACAAAAGGTGACAGTTTTGAAGGAAAAACAGTTGCAATATCGGGTTTCGGTAACGTAGCTTGGGGAGCGGCAATAAAAGCAACCGAACTCGGAGCGAAAGTTGTAACAATTTCCGGTCCTGACGGTTATATTTATGACCCTGACGGGATTTCCGGAGAAAAAATTGATTATATGCTGGAACTTCGAGCTACAAATAATGATGTCGTGGCTCCTTATGCTGAAGAATTTGATGTTGAGTTTTTTTCCGGAAAAAAACCTTGGGAACAAAAAGTTGACATTGCATTACCTTGTGCAACACAAAATGAATTAAACGGAGAAGATGCTCAAAAATTGGTTAATAACGGTGTAATTTGTGTAGGAGAGGGTGCCAATATGCCATGCACGCCTGAAGCAATAGAAATTTTTCATAAAGCCGAAATTTTATTTTCACCCGGAAAAGCATCTAATGCGGGCGGTGTTGCCGTATCGGGACTGGAAATGAGTCAAAATTCGATGCGTTACAACTGGACATCGGAAGAGGTTGATAAAAAGCTGCAGCAAATTATGAAAGATATTCATGATGCTTGTGTAAAATACGGAACTGAGAGTAATGGTTTTGTTGACTATGTTAAAGGAGCAAATATTGCAGGTTTTGTAAAAGTGGCTGATGCTATGCTGGCTCAAGGATTAGTATAAAAAGTAAATATTACGAGTACGTTTCATAAGTGCGGAAGGGCTGCCTTGAAAAAGGCGGCTCTTCTATTTTTACAATTTATAACCGAGAATTACGGCAACACAACCGGTTTCGGGTTTTGTCCCCGAAGAGTCCGGCGGGAGTTTTACTTCTATCTGCATATTTTGATTTTTGTCGGAAGTATATTCCCAAGTTTTAGTATCTTTTGCATCAGAATTGTCGTAGATAATTTCTCCCTGCATAGTTTTTACCTGAAATTTTACTGAAGGTATGTTGCTTTCTGCAATAACAACAATTTTATATGTTTTTCCTCTGAAAAAAGATTTATATACTGTCAGGTAATCGCCTTGGCTGAGGGTTAATACATCAAATCTGCCTTCCGGAACATATGTCTCGGTATTTAACTCCCTGAGCCCTGTTGTTTTAACAAATTCCATACATTGTGCAGAGCTGTTTTCGTAATTTGAAACAGTCAGAAAAGTAAGCAAAAAAAAGACATTTAAAAATTTATTCATTGAAAATTGATTACTGTTCTATACTTTATGTATAAAAATCTTGCCAAATTTATAAATAAAAAAGGCTGCTTTTGAAAACAGCCTTTTTACAATTTATTAAAGGTTATTTATTTGATAATCTTCATCTCTTTGATTAAATGTTTTGCACCTGCATATTTATCAATAACAAATAAAACAAAGCGAATATCAACATTAATACATTTTTGCAATTCAGGTTCAAAGGCAATGTCTCCGCTCATTGCTTCCCAGTTGCCGTCAAATGCAATTCCTATTAATTCTCCGTTTCCGTTTATTACGGGGCTTCCGGAATTTCCGCCGGTAATGTCGTTATTTGTAGTAAAACAAACACGCATTTCTTTTTCACCTTTGGCATTGGTTATTCCGTATTGTCCGTAATCTTTCTCATTATAAAGGTCTTTTAATTTTTGCGGAACATAAAACTCATCTGTTTTAGGAGCACCGACATTTTCTTTTTCCATATATCCTTTAAGGGTCGTATAGTGTTTATAAATAACGGCATCTTTCGGAGAATAATCACCCACCGTTCCGTAAGTCAGGCGCATTGTAGAGTTTGCATCGGGATAATGAGGGGTATCTTTGTCTTTTTCAAGAATGGCGGCAAGATATAATCTTCGTCCTTTTTGTAAATCATAATGCAGGTCTTCTGTTTCTTTTTTAATAGATTGATAAAGAGCATAAACCGAATTTGCAATACTGACCCCGGGATCTTCGCTTAATACTTTCATATCCGGTTTTTCAATCATTTTATTGAATTTTTCTTCATTTACAAAAACAGAATTTGCATAAACATAGTCTGCATATTTTGAAAAGTCGCCGTTATAGTTTTTATCAACATCTTCAAAAAATGACGGATAATATTTTTCGGGTATATCTTCTTTAAAAGTTTTGCACATTGCAACAAAAAGTTGTTTGTCTATAGGCATATAAAAATCTTTGAAGAAGTCCTTTTGGTTTTCTTTAATTTCTTTCAGTGCATCTTTTTTATCACCTGCTTGCTGAATTCCGTAAAAGCCTCTTAATGAGGTTTTAATGATTTCAGGGCCGAGCCAAAATGCTTCAATCCAGTAGTTTCTTGCTATATCTGATTCTTTTAATGCAGTAATGGATTTTTTAATCAGAGGAAGAGCTTCCCCGTATTTTTCTTTTCTGCTTTTCTTTTTATTTATCCAATTTGTAATATCGGCTTCTTCTGCTTGTTTTTTTGCAATAACATTAAGAGCTTTAAGTCCTTTGTTTTGCCCTATGGAGTATTTGTAATAGTTTGTGGAACGTGAATATTTAGAGGCATATTGGATGCGAACTTTATCGTTTGCGTCCATTTCTTTCTTCATTATATCTTGTTTAATGCCTCTTAATTTTATCCTTATTGCGTTGGTAACATCCATTTCATTTTTTACTCCCCAAGATGTCATATAACGTGTTGTGCTTCCGGGATATCCCATTACCATTGCAAAATCTCCTTTATCTTCACCTTTTAATGAAACAGGGAAATATTTTCTGGGATGAAACGGAACATTTTCTTCCGAATATTCGGCAGGTTTACCGTCAGGAGCACAATAAATTCTGAACATAGAAAAATCGCCCGTATGGCGAGGCCACATCCAGTTGTCAGTATCAGCACCGTATTTTCCTATTGAAGAGGGCGGAGCTCCTACCAGGCGAATGTCTTTAAAAGTTTCATAAATAAATAAATAGAATTGATTCCCTTCAAAAAAAGGCTGAACTCTGGCTTCATACCAATCTTTACCGGAATTTTTAACAGCTTCACTTTCCAGTTTTTCTGCAAGTTTTTGTATTGCAAGCTCTCTTTCTTTTTCACTCATCTTATCGTTTATGACGGCGTTAATTTTGTCGGTTACATCCGTGATACTGATAAGAAATGATACGGTTTTTCCGGGATTAGGGAGTTCTTCGTCTCGCGACATAGCCCAGAATCCGTCCGTAAGATAATCGTGCTCAACAGAACTGTGAGCCTGAATTTCTCCGTATCCGCAATGGTGATTTGTGAGAAAAAGCCCGTCGGGCGAAACAAGTTCTCCTGTGCAGGAGCCGTGGTCAAGAGCGATAACGGCGTCTTTCAGGCTTCCGCTGTTAACGCTGTAAATGTCTTCGGCTGTGAGCTTTAAGCCCATAGCTTGCATTTTTTTGATGTTCAGTTTTTGAACGAGCAGGGGCAGCCACATTCCTTCATCATCGCCGCCGGCTTTTACGGTTGTTGTATTCAGTATTAATGAAAATACAAGAAATACTGCTATAAATTTTTTAGTCATAATATATATTTAAAATAGTTACTAAAATTTATTTAATTGTTTAAAAAACATTAATTTTACAAATATAAAAATTAAAGAAATAAATAAAAAAAGTTTATACAAACAACAATTTATGTTCTACCAATGATTAACAAATTTAATATATTTAAACTATGACAGTTGATAACAGATTAGAAACCGCCAAGTTAAAGAATTATTATATGCTTATGTCAGCAGTGATTTTTTCATTGCTTGCTTTTTATTTTTTTGAACGATCGGCAAATATAGGATACCTTATCGGAGCTTTCTTTTCTGTCTTTTGTTGATTCTTTTTTATTTATTTTCTAGTTAAAATTATGTTTCTTTTTTGTTTATTTTCTTGTTTCGTTTCTTCTTTCTTTTCTGTTTCTTTTGTTTATTTTCTTGTTTATTGTTCTTGTTACTTTTATTGTTTTTATCTCATTTATTTTCTTGTTAATTTTAAGTTTATTTTCTTGTTTCTTTTCTTTGTTACTTTTCTTGATTCTCTCGAGTTTTTTCTTTCTTTCCCTTCTTGTTTTTTCTTGTCTCTTCGTGTTTTTTCTTGTTCTTTTCTGTTTCCTTTCTTAATTATTTTCTTTCTTCTTTTCTTGTTTATTTTCTGTTTCTTTTCTTTTTTCTTTTTTGTTGTTCCTTTTTTTGTTTCTTTTCTGTGTATTTCTTACCTTTCTTTGTTTCTTACCTTACTTTTTCATGACTTGCTTCTTTTCCTTTCCTCTTTATTTATCGCTCTCTTTCTCTCTCTCTCTCTCTATCTCTCTCTCTCTCTCTCTCTCTCTCTCTCTCTCTCTCTCTCTCTC
>CAMZKI010000057.1 GCA_947311125.1 uncultured Chlorobiota bacterium | reverse complement strand
CTCAATTATGGAATACAGAATTGAACACGACACAATGGGGGAAGTAAAAGTTCCCGCAGATAAATATTGGGGTGCCCAAACACAAAGATCTGCAGAAAATTTTAAAATAGGCGACCCCGCATCAATGCCTAAAGAAATTATTAAAGCTTTCGGATACTTAAAAAAAGCTGCTGCACAAGCTAATTTTGAACTCGGAGTTCTTTCTGAAGAAAAAAAGATTTTAATAGAGAAAGTTTGCGATGAGATTACAGCCGGGAATTTAGATGACCAATTTCCTTTGGTAATATGGCAAACAGGCTCCGGTACCCAGTCAAATATGAACGTTAACGAAGTTATTTCAAACAGAGCTCAAGTTTTGAAGGGTGGAAAACTTACCGATAAAGAAAAATTTATTCATCCGAATGATGATGTAAATAAATCACAATCTTCAAACGATACTTTTCCTACCGCTATGCACATTGCTGCATACAAAATGCTTATTGAAAGAACAATTCCGGGAATTACAAAATTAAGAGATACGCTTGAAGATAAATCTGTTGCATTTATGAAAGTAGTCAAGAACGGAAGAACTCACTGGATGGACGCAACACCCTTGACTCTAGGACAAGAGTTTTCCGGCTATGTTTCACAACTTGACCACGGTTTAAAAGCTCTGAAAAACACTATGGAGCATCTTACCGAGCTTGCTCTCGGCGGAACAGCCGTAGGAACCGGAATAAATACACCTAAAGGATATGATAAACTTGTTGCCCAAAAAATAGCTCATCTTACAGGTCTTC
The DNA here is from genome assembly GCA_947311125.1 of uncultured Chlorobiota bacterium. Taxonomy (GTDB): domain Bacteria; phylum Bacteroidota; class Bacteroidia; order Bacteroidales; family JAADGE01; genus JAADGE01. The sequence goes on along the minus strand of CAMZKI010000057.1, from coordinate 12,815 downwards.
CTTTCGTAACCGGAAGCAATAAATTTGAAGGTCTTGCAGCTCACGATGCTATTGTTGAATCATCAGGAGCACTGAAACAACTTGCCGTAAGCTTAATGAAAATTGCAAATGATATCAGAGTTATGGCTTCAGGTCCGAGAGGAGGGATAGGTGAATTAATAATACCTGCCAACGAACCCGGCTCTTCAATTATGCCCGGAAAAGTTAACCCTACACAAGTTGAAGCACTTACAATGGTTTGCACTCAGGTTATCGGTAATGATGCGGCAATTACCGTCGGCGGAATGCAGGGACATTTTGAACTTAACGTATTTAAGCCCGTTATGATTCATAATTTCCTTGAATCGGCAAAATTACTCGGTGATGCCTGCGTTTCATTTAACGACCATTTAGCTGCAGGAATAGAACCGAACTATAAAGAAATAAAAAACAAACTTGAGAATACTCTTATGCTGGTTACGGCATTAAATACAAAAATAGGCTACGAAAAAGCAGCAAAAATTGCCAAAAAAGCACATAAAGAAAATAAAACTTTACGACAAGCCGCTGTTGAACTCGGCTTTGTAACTGATGAGCAATTTACAGAGTGGGTTGACCCTTCAAAAATGACCGGTTTATAAAAGTGAGAAAAAATCCGACTTTAAAGTCGGATTTTTTATTTACAAGTTAATTTTATTTATCAGCGGATTTGCATAAATCCCGTAATAAACCTTTTCTAAAATATTTTTGTCACCTTTAAGCAAAGCCAGTGTTTTTTTACATTGCATACGCATCTTAGTTTCCTCGGCTTTTATGTATTTATTTTCTCTGAAAAACTTTTTTGACTCTGTCAGAATATCAAAAGCAATATAATTAGGTTTTGTCAATACATAATTTTTATAAATTTCTTTATCAATAAGTCCGGCAAGAGCCGAAAATTTCTCATTGCGTTTCTTTATTTTTTCAATTTCTTTCAAATTTTCATTTACCGGTTTTCCGAAAACAATATTTATCTCGCCCTTTATACCGTAAAGTCCTCTTCCCATATCTTTTAAATCCTCTTCTGTTGTTTTAGTAAATTTTTCGCCGGTTTTTAAAGAATATGTTGCTGCAATTTTTGATTCTATTGTCGGCTCGTTTTCATATGATATACTTACGGGAACAATATTAAGTTCTCCGAAATTTTCGGTAAAATTATTCTGCCCGCTCATATTAAACATTTTTAAAATTGCAGGGTCCGTTTTATCAATACCGTCTTTTGTCCTGCCTTCTCTCTGAGCAATCCATACCGATGTTTTACGTCTTACTATTGTATCTCTGATATATTCCGAAAGCTTTTGCGAGCCTTCAAGCATTTCTTTTCCTTTTAAATCCCGCCTTACTATAAACGACTTATTCAACTTTACCAAATCAGATATCCACTTATGTATAAGCAGGTTATTACCTATTGCTATTTCGGAAGTTTCATATCCGTTATTGAGCAAAATATGATTAATTAACGTAGAATCCAGAATAATATCTCTGTGGTTTGAAATAAATAAATATGCAATGTCCGGTTTAATATTTTCTAATCCCGACACTTTAAGTTCACTTACCGTTAATTGTATCAGGGCTTTTACATACTCTGATATATATCTTTTCTGAAAATCATATATTGAATGAACTCTGTTAAGTTCTTTGTTTAAACGAGCTATACGTTCATCTGAATATATCTTTTTTAAGACGTATATAAACCCCTCATCATTAATAATTTCAGACAATTTATCGTGAACTTCCTCATCACGATACGAACGAATATCTTCAAAATCATTTTTTTTCATATCTTACCGGTCGCAATTATGTTCGTGTTCGTCATGACTGCACATATTTGCAACTGTTCTTAATGTTCCGGATAAAAAGTCTTCAATAATTTTTGCAGGCTTTTCGGTTGGTGCTCCGGTGTAAACATTAATATTATTTTGCTTTAGAATTTCAATGGCTTTCGGTCCTATACCGCCGGTTATTAAATCGGTAACATTATTTTTCGCCAGCCAATCGGGAATTACTCCGAATTCGTGCGGCGGCGGTATTTCCATTTGTTCTTTTACAATCTCATTATTTTCTGTTTGATAGATATAAAAATACGGTGCATGACCGAAATGTGCCGATAATTTTCCTTCGGCAACGGGAATTGCTATTTTTTTCATGAGTTTATATTTTAAATTCTTTAATTTTTTTTAAAAATAATTGCATTCCTTTGCGTTTTTCTGTATCTAATGTATAGCTTATATTTTCCGTAAGGTATTTTTTTATGTCGATACCGTCGGTGTTTATTTGTTTTTTATATTTATCAATAACGGAATCAATATTTTTCAAACCGTATTTTAAAGCTTTGTTAAATTCAGTTATAAAATCATCGCTTATTTTTTGTCTTGACACCCAAGTTGCAAAAACAAAAGGATATGAAGTATGTTTTAACCATATTTCCGACAAATCGTAAACGAAATTAAATTTCTTTCTGTAGTTAAAAGCTCTGTCTCCTATTATTAAAACTGCTGTTTCTTTTTCCTCATTGTCTTCATATCCTGCTCGGGTATTTTCAAATTCAGGGTTTATATTAAAGTATTCTTTTGCAAGTATTTTTATCAGGTTTACGGATGTTCTGGACTGATAATCCAGTAATATTTTTTTTATTTTGCTTACGTGAATATTGCTCAGGAGCAAAACCGAATCAACTTTTCCTACGGATCCTATGCAGTAATCGGAAATAATATAAGGGTTTTGCAGTTTGCTGATTTCCGCAACCGGTATTAAGCCCAAATCTGCCTCTCCGGAAATCAGTTTGTCGGCACAAATTGAAGGAATATCTTTACTTAATTCTATTTTTTCTGACAATCCGGAGCTGTTTTCAATTCCGTAGATAAACGGAAGGGTATTAAGATAAGAAACTGCCGATATTTTAATTTTTTCTTTCAATTTTAATTTAAATTTCGGTATTGAATATCTTATCTGTTTCGGCATCTTCGATTTTTTTAATCTCAACCATTGATGCTGTTCCGGCAATAACGGAAATTACGGCAATAAAGGCTGATAATGCAACTCCGATATAAGGAATAAATAATACCAAAGCAAATAAAGAGCCGTTAACTACTGCAACCCATTTATATTTCCGCATAAACGATACACTTTCTTTTATGCTTCGTCTGTATCTTTCATTAGAATAGTCCATATACGAAAATCCGTAAAAATAAGAACTTATAAAAAACATAAATATTATGCCTACCCAACTTATAAATGATAAAATTAATCCTGCAATAAACACTAAAATCATTACTCCGGTTTCAAAAAGAACATTCCTTGCGGCTATGCCTAAGCCTCTGAATACATCTTTTGCAAATTGTTTTATTTCAAAAGGATAATCAATACTTTGTCCGGTTATTACTTTTTCTGTTTTTTCTGAAATTACAGAAAATAAGGGAGACATAAGCATTATAATAATGTATCCTCCGAGATATGCAAAGCTTATGAAAAAAAATACGTAGATTATTACGGTAATAATTCCGGATAAAGCGTCTTTTAAGTATTCTGCACCCAAAAAATCGGCATTGTTCAGTGCTGTCCAATCTAAAAATGACTGCCTCAACGTAACTGCTAAATCAGTAATTTGGCTCATTCCTACCCAGAAAATAAGTATATTTAGAAGCAACGGAAACAGCATATATTTCATAAAGCCTTTTGAAAACAGTAATTCTGTTGCTTTAAAATATCCTTTAAATCCGATTGATATTTGCTTGCCGAATGTCATTTCAGTATTTATTTGGTCTTAAATTTTACGGGGTTTCTGACTTTTTGTTTCAAAAGAGCTATTTTTAATACGTCGGATATAGTTTCCGCAAAATGAAATTTTAACCCTTTAAGATACAAACCGTTAATTTCTTCTATGTCTTTACTATTTTCTTTTGACAATATAATTTCTTTAATACCTGCACGTTTTGCCGCAAGTATTTTCTCTTTTATACCTCCTACGGGTAACACTTTTCCTCTTAATGTCATTTCACCTGTCATAGCAAGCATATTTTTCACTTTTCGCTGTGTAAAAACAGATGCCATTGATGTTACCATCGTAATTCCTGCCGAAGGTCCGTCTTTAGGGATTGCACCTTCGGGAACATGAATATGTATATTATAACTGTCAAATATTTTTTCATTAATTTTCAATTCTTCTGCGTGAGCTTTTATGTATTCGTAAGCAATAATTGCCGACTCTTTCATAACTTGCCCGAGATTTCCCGTAAGATTAAGCTGCCCGTTCCCTTTACTCAGGCTTGATTCTATAAATAAAATTTTTCCGCCTGCCTGTGTCCATGCCAATCCGGTAACAACACCGGCAAAATCATTACCTTCGTATTTACCTTTTATATATTTAGGAACTCCGAGAAAGTCTGTTAAATTTTCGGGTTTAAGCAATTTCGGATATTCTTCTTCGAGAGCTATTTTTTTTGCTGCTTTCCTGATAACTTCTGCAATCCTTTTTTCCAGATTTCTGACTCCTGATTCGCTTGTATAATCGGTAATTATTTTTTCTGTTGCGTCTTTTGAGAATTTCAGTTCTGTTGCTTTAACACCGTGTTCTTTCAATTGTCGGGGTATCAAGTGTCGTTTTGCAATTTCGATTTTTTCTTCAACAATATAGCCGGAAACCTCGATAAGTTCCATCCTGTCTCGTAAAGCCGGTTTTATTGTATTTAGAGAATTTGCCGTTGCTATAAATAATATTTTTGACAGGTCATATTCAAGCTCCAGGTAGTTATCGTAGAATGTATTGTTTTGCTCCGGATCCAGAACTTCCAATAAAGCAGAAGAGGGGTCTCCTCTGAAATCACTTCCTATTTTATCTATTTCGTCAAGAATAAACACAGGGTTTGACGACTTAATTTTTTTAAGATTTTGAATTATTCTTCCCGGCATTGCACCAATATATGTTTTACGGTGTCCTCTTATTTCTGCCTCATCGTGCAAACCTCCGAGTGACATTCTGGCATATTTTCTTTCTAAAGCACGAGCAACCGATTTGCCGAGAGAAGTCTTCCCTACTCCGGGCGGTCCGTAGAGGCACAAAATAGGAGCTTTTAAGTCGCCTTTTAATTTTAAAACGGCAAGGTGTTCTAATATTCTGTCTTTTACGTTATCAAGCCCGAAATGATCTTCATCCAGAATTTTTTTGGCACGTTTTAAATCAAAATTATCTTTGGTATATTCATTCCAAGGTAAATCTACAAGTGTTTGAGCATAAGACAACTGATATGAATAATCCGGCGACATCGGGTTTATTTGCTTCAGCCTGTTAATTTGTTTTTTGAATGCTTCTTTTACTTCATCACTCCATTTTTTTGTTTCGGCTTTTTTCTCAAGTTCTTCTATCTCAAGTTTAGGAGAATCTATTCCCAATTCGCTCTGTATAGCTTTCATTTGCTGATGCAGAAAATATTCTTTCTGCTGTTGGGTCATTTCCGATTTTGCCTTATTTTGTATATTGTCTTTAAGTTCCAGTTTCTGAACTTCCTCAGATAAATATTTTAACAGCAAATCAGCTCTTTCAGAGAGATTATCTTTTTCCAGAAGTTTTTGTTTTTCACTGCTTTTCACATCAGTATTTGATGAAATAAAGTTAACTAAAAACTCCGGAGAATCAATATTTTTTACGGCAAATGCCGCTTCTTTGGGCAAGTTTGACGACAGATGGATTATCCTTACTGACAGGTCTTTAATTGATAATATTTGTGCTTCAAATTCTGCTTCGTTTTCAGCTTCGGTAACTGTCGGTAATATTTCATACTTTACTTTAAGGTATGGTTTATACGTAAGGGCTTCCGTAATTTTAAACCTGGCAATTCCCTGAAGAACAGCGGTTTTTTCTCCGTCGGGCATATCAAAAAGCCTGACTACCTTTGCCAAAGTTCCTATTTTATAAATATCGGTAAATTTAGGGTCTTCTGTTTTTTCTTCTATCTGACTTACAATGCCTATCAAGAAGCCTTTTTTGTCAGCCTCTTTTATAAGTTTCAGAGATTTTTTTCTGCCTACGGCAATAGGTATTACAATTTGCGGAAATAAAACGGTATTTCGCAGAGTCAGCAGTTTAAGTTCCTTCGGCAAGTCAAAATCATCTACCGATAATTTATCGGCACCGGATGCAAGAGGTATCATCTCTGCATTTGACTGATTTTCTTTATTTCCGAAAATTATATCTTCAAACATATATCTTTCCTTTTGTTTTTTGGTTAATACAATATGTGTAATGTCAAGTGTCGTGCCAAACAAGAAACAGGAAATTTCGGCAGTTTTTGTATTTTTTTGCTATTGACTAAGTTTGGCAATAAGTGATATGCTGCCCTTAACTTTATCTCCTGTTTTTACTTTAATTTCAGAATCTGTCGGCAGAAATATATCTACTCTGGAACCGAATTTGATAAATCCGCTTTCTTCTGATTGTTTGACGTTTTTGCCTTCTTCTGCATAATAAACTATCCGCCTTGCCATAATCCCTGCTATTTGCCGGTACATAATTTCGATACCGTTTTGTGTTTCTATAACAACGGTTGTTCTTTCATTTTCTACTGAAGACTTAGGGTTACGGGCGAGAAAATAATTGCCTTCGTGATATTTAAGATATTTTATTTTTCCGCTTACGGGAAATCTGTTTATGTGGACATTCCAGACTGACATAAAAACGGATACTTGTATTCTTTCATCTTTAAAATATTCGTTTTCTTTAACTTTTTCAATAACAACAATTTTCCCGTCTGCCGGAGATATAACTCCGTTGTCGTCAGTAACAGATTTTCTGTTTGGTTTTCTGAAAAAAAATATAATTACAAAAAGTATAAACAGAGATATTAATACGGATAAGGACATTATAAGCGGACAGTCGCAAAAAAATACAAAAACCGACGAGTTAAACAGTAATAAACTGACGGCGGTAATTATAATGGTGTTTTTTCCTTCGTGATGTATTGTCATTTTGATAACTTTTCGGTAAAAATAGGAATTTTACTTAAGAGAGTAAAATATTTAGTATTTAAACGAAGAAGTATTCCGTAATTTTCAGGTATAAGAAAATCATAGGTGCGGCGAACAGGGTACTGTCGAAACGGTCGAGCAAGCCTCCGTGCCCGGGCATTATATTGCCGGAGTCTTTTATTCCTGCTTTTCTTTTAAGCCAAGATTCCGTGAGGTCTCCGTAAGTTCCGAAGATTACGGTAATTGCAGCAAAAATAAGCCATTGCGGCAGAGTAAGACTTGTAAAAAAGAGAGATAAAGCATATGCTGCAATGAAAGCAAAAATTGCACCTCCGAGAGTTCCTTCCCATGTTTTGTTCGGAGATATTCGTTCAAAAAGTTTGTTTTTCCCGAACTTGCTTCCTGCGAGATATGCTCCGGTATCGTTTACCCAAATTATTACAAATAATGAAAGCAGGTATTCGTATGTAAAGATTCCTTCATTTATTCCCGAAAAGGCAATAAAGTTAAGTGTTGACATAGGTATTACCACATAAACTATTCCGAAAACGGTAAAAGCGATACAGAGAAAATGGTCTTCGCTGTTTTGGTAAATTTCATATACAAAAAGAAAAATAATAAGGAAAATAATAATGAAATAGGATGTAGGCGGTATGATTTCTTTTGCTACAAAAAATGATAACAGGAATACAAAAAGTCCGGTAAAAAGTCCGTAATATTTTTGAGTTTTATTTCCTGTTTTTTCAAACAGCCGGTATGCTTCAGCTTGTGTAAGAATAGTTATTACCGTAAATATTACAACATACAGATACTCGTTAAACAGTATTCCTCCGAGCAAAACAATAACAAAAATAACGGCGGAGAGCAATCTCTTCAGCAAATCAACTTTCAACATTTATGTCAGAGTTTATTTATTATATCTTTTGCTTTTTCGGCAGTTTCTTTTTCTACATATAATTCTATATCTCCGAGAAGAAATGTTGAATCTCTGTCGTTTATGATAACAGAAGGTATTCCTGCTGTTTCTAAAATACCTTTTTCATACATTGCTTTTGCAATATTGGAATATGTTTTGAACAATATCCATTCTTTTTCATTTTGTATTATTTCTTTTGCTTCATCAATCTTATTTTTTTCTGCAAACAGCTTTAATTTGCCTTTTTCTTTTTTGATAATTGCTTTTATCTTGTGAGAAAAGAGTGTTTCTTCCAGTTTTTCAATATGTGTTAAATTGTCTGACTCTGCTACCGATTCAAAGCCTTTAAGTTCTTTGATTGTTTTTTCGGCTCTAAAAAAATCATCATTTTTAACGTAAATAATAATTGCTTCAAGGTGGTAGTTCGAGTCTTTCTTTTTTATTACAATTGTATTTATCAGATTTTCGGCAAGCAAGTCGGTAAAGTATTTTGCCTGCCTTACTTTACTGACTAAAAGAAGGTTTCTCCAGTCTTTAAGTTTTTTTCCCGTCAGATAAGGAATAACTTTGTCTACATCTTCGTTTTTTACATACAGTTCGTAATTATCAAGGATATATTTATTGCTTTCTTTTCTTTTTATTATTGTTTCTGTTCCGGCTTCCTGCAAGATTTTTTGAAACAGCAGAATGGGTTTTAAATCAATGTATGAATTTATTTTTGTAAGCCCCTCGAACTCGTCTGTTAAAGCTCGTGCTTTTTTCTCATTAAATTCTTCAACATACAAGTCTATATTTCCGACCAGAAAGAGGCTGTCTTTTTCGTCAAGTATAACTGCGTTTATTCCGTTTGCCTGCAATATTTCTTTTCTCAGTTCTGCTTGGTGGTATCTGTCAAATGATTGTATTTTAACCCAATTTTTCATTTTGCTTATATTTTCGATTTATTTTCGTTATCTTTTTTTCTTTCTTCCTCTTCTTTCTCTTTTTGCTCTTTTTCTTGTGTCTGTTTTTTCAGGCGTTCTTTGTTTTTTTCTCTTATTTTTTGAACTTCTTCTTCATATTCATCCTCAAATTTTCGTTTACCGAGTATTTTCTCCGCATCTTCGTAATATATTACTTCTTTTTCGAGTAACAATTCGGCAAGTTGTTTCATTCCTTCGGCATTTTCTTTCAGAATTTTTTTTGCTCTTTCGTATTGTTCTTCTATCAGTTTTTTTACTTCTTGGTCTATAAGTTCGCCGGTTGTTTCACTGTATGGTTTTTGAAACTGAAATTCGGTTCTTCCGGAAGAATCATAATAACTCAGATTTCCTATTTTTTCGCTCATTCCGAGAAATGCCGTCATCGAAAAGGCTTGTTTTGTTACTCTTTCTAAATCGTTTAATGCTCCGGTTGAGATTTTTCCGAAATTTATTTCTTCAGAAGCTCTTCCTCCGAGCGTTGCACACATTTCGTCAAGCAATTGTTCTTTTGTTGTAATTTGTCTTTCGTGAGGCTGGTACCAAGCTGCGCCTAATGCCTGTCCGCGAGGCACAATCGTAACTTTAACGAGAGGATGTGCATATTCGAGCATCCAGCTTACTGTTGCGTGTCCAGCTTCGTGATATGCTATTGTTTTCTTTTCGGTTTTGGTTATAATTTTACTTCGTTTTTCCAGTCCTCCCACTATCCTGTCAACAGCATCATGAAAATCTTGGTAAGAAACTTCTTTTTTGTTTTTACGAGCTGCAATTAAAGCTGCTTCGTTACATACATTTGCAATATCTGCTCCGGAGAAACCGGGTGTTTGTTTTGCAAGCTTTTGAATATCAACGTCTTTACCTATTTTTATAGGTTTTATGTGCACTTTAAAAATATCTTCTCTTTCTGTTAAATCGGGAAGTTCGACATGTATTTGTCTGTCAAATCTTCCTGCCCGCATAAGAGCCGGGTCCAGAATATCGGCACGGTTTGTGGCAGCTATTATTATTACCCCTGTGTTTGTGTCAAAGCCGTCCATTTCGGTCAGGAGTTGGTTCAGGGTGTTTTCTCTTTCGTCGTTACCGCCGATACTTGCACCTCTGCTTCTTGCCCTTCCTATTGCATCTATTTCGTCAATAAATACTATACATGGTGATTTTTGTTTTGCCTGTGCAAATAAATCTCTTACGCGAGATGCTCCTACTCCTACAAACATTTCAACAAAATCGGACCCTGAAAGAGAGAAGAAAGGCACGTTTGCTTCGCCTGCAACGGCTTTTGCCAATAAAGTTTTTCCTGTTCCGGGAGGTCCTACAAGCAAAGCCCCTTTTGGTATTTTACCTCCGAGTTTTGTATATTTATCCGGTTTTTTTAAGAAGTCTACTATTTCCTGAACCTCTATTTTTGCTTCTTCCATTCCGGCAACATTGCTGAAATTTACTTTTACTTTTGTTTTTTCGTTATCAAATAACTTTGCTTTTGATCGTCCGACATTAAAAATACCGCCGGCTCCGCCGCCTCCCATACCGCTGCCCATTTTTCTGAAAATAAATATCCAAATTGCAACTATAATAATTAAAGGCAACAGCCATCCCATTAATTCTCCGAAAACATCTACGCGTGTTTCATAGTCAATAGGAACTCTGTTTTCGGGAGAGATATCTTTTTGAAGTTCTTTCATATTGTTTTCAAAGACTTCTACCGAGCCTATATTAAAATAGTAATCAGGGACTTTCCCGGCTGTAAATACATTATTAACAGGTCTTAAATCACTGAATTCAGAGTCGCTTCGCATTGATTCTTTTATGTAAACTTCAACTTTTTCGCGGTTTACGACAACAAGCTTTTCTACTGCATTTTTGGGCAGCATTTTTGTTTCAAACCTGATTTGTGTAATTTTAACTGCCGTTTCCTGATTTGAAAAATAATTTAAAATAAAGAATCCTACAGCAACGGCTATAAAAATAAACATTGTATTTTTTCCGTTTCCGCCGGTTTTAAATATATTATTACCGTCTTGCAAACCGCCCTTTTGCGATTTTTCGGCAGATGTTTTTTTATTTTTTTCGTTTATATTCTTTTCTGACATTTTTTTCAATTGTTTAATTTTCTATACTTGAATATTTTATTTCAATATTCTCTATTTTTGCATCAGCCCATAAATCTTCCAATTTGTATGTTTCTCTTATTTTTTTTTGAAATATATGTACCATAACATCAAAATAATCTAAAATAATCCACTCGGCATTTTCTTTACCTTCTTTATGCAAAATATGTTCTCCTGTTTGTATTCTGACAAATCGTTCTATAGAATCTGCTATTGCTTCAACTTGTTTATCAGTTTCGGCATCACAAATAATAAAAAAATCCGTAACGGAGTTTTGAGTTTCTTTAAAATCAATTTTAACTATATTTTGTGCTTTTTTTTCAATCATCCCTTCTTTAACTGCATCAAGAAGTTTTTTAGTTTCTGCCATAAGTATTTTTTTACATTTGATATAATTCGGCAAATTTAATCAATTTTATGCTATTAGTTGCATTCTTTTTTTATATATCGGAAATTGTTTTAAAGTTTTATGTTATTTGCGACAAAACCGTCAGAATATTTTCGGCGGGTATTTTTGACATTTATAATTTCGGCAGCAATACTTACGGCAATTTCTTCGGGAGTTTCACTTTTTACGGGAACACCTATCGGTGCAGATACTTTTTTTAAGTCTTCTTCGGAAAAGCCTTCGTTTTTCAAAGAGTTAAAAATTTCCCGAACTTTATTTTTGCTGCCCATCATTCCGATATAGGCTGTTTTTTTCTTCAAAAGTTTTGACAATACTTTTTTATCGAAAGTGTGGCTGAAACTTGCAATTACTACATAAATATTTTCTCCTTCAGGGATGTGTTTTTCTATTTTTTCATAATCTGTAATATGCTGTTCTTTTGCGTATTTATTGGCTTTCATTGTGTCAAGTTCCGGTCTGTTATCATAAATTTTGACATAATATCCGAGCATATCCATTTGCCTTGACAAAGCCAGTCCTACGTGCCCTCCGCCTATAATGCAAACAATGTGCTTATAGCCTACAACTTCTTTAAACACACCGTTTTTATATTCATATTGTCCCGTAATTGTTGCTCCGCTCTTTGATATAAGCTCTTCAGGGCTTATTTTTACGGTAATTTCGTCTTTTATTATTGCGTGTCCGCAGATTCCGTTTATGTTGTCAATATGTTTTTCTGAAAGAGGGTATAAAATGACTTTGTTTTCTCCGGAGCAAATCATTCCCGATTTGTGCATTTCTGCATCTGTTCTGTGAATAAGCTCGTGTAATTCGGGCTTTTCAATACCGTTTTTCAGCATTTCTTCTGCACGTTTTACCAGCTTGTGTTCGGTTGCACCTCCTCCTATCGAACCAAATCTTTTTCCGTCTTCGGTTACTATCATTTTAAAGCCTTGTCTGCCGGGACTGCTGCCTTTATTTTCAACCACAACAAGCAGGATAACTTTTTGTTTTTTATTGTCTAAAATTTCCCTTTTCTTATTTTAACTTTCATTTCTCTTTTATTATTTCCTTTTCGTTCGATTCCTTCTTTTTATCCTAATTTTCTTTGCAAATTTTTATCTTCAAAAAAATTTCCTTAACTTTATTATTTCTTGTATTCTTTTCCTTCAATTCCTCTTTTTTTTTCTTTCCTTCTTTTTAATATCATTCCCTACCTTTTTCCCTTAGGCCTATTGTAATATTTACTTTTAACTTTAATCTCAAGTTTATTTCCTTTCCATTTGTTTTTCTCTTTTTTCCCTATTCTAACATTTCCTTTTTTTTTTACTATCTTTCCTTCTTTTTCACTTTTCTAAAATTTACTTTGTTTATTTACCCTAGCTTTCCATTTCGTTCCTACTTCCTTCTTTTCTTTTAAAATGTCATTCTATTTTATTAATTCCCTTTTCTTCCATGCTTTCACT
>CAMZKI010000056.1 GCA_947311125.1 uncultured Chlorobiota bacterium | reverse complement strand
GAATCAGTAATTTTTTTATAAATATCAGGATATTTTTTAACGTTCTCTCCTACACAAAAAAAGTAGCTTTTGCATCAAAAATATCTAAAGCCAAAAGAATTTTTTCTGTTATATCAGGAATAGGACCGTCGTCAAAAGTTAAATAAACGACTTTTTCATCGGTATTTAATTTCCATGTAATATTGCCGAAAGCATTCTTAACAATCTGAGGCGGATGCACCAGCAAGTCAGATAGTTTTCTGTATTTTGGTTTTTGTATCGTTTTCAAAAAATATGACCTTTAATCTCTCAAACGCAAAAATAGTTAATTTATTTTAACAATCGTTAACAGTTATTAAAAAAAATTAAGACTATTTAACATTTAAAATCAAAACAGTCATTTTTACTTAAAAAATACCTAATCTTTTCCGCTTTTTTTGTATATTTTATAAATGATCCAGGCAAATCCTAAAATAATATGTCCGAGAACAATTATTCCGATTATTTGTAAAGTATGTAAATCTGACATTTTTTTCTTCAAAAATAAATAAACTTTTAAATTTACAAGTTACTTTCAGAAATATTGGAAAAGCAAAGAACATATGCCGATTTAATTATTCCGGTTCCTCTGCCGAAATTATTTACTTATGCCGTTCCGGACAGCTTAGTTTCAGATTGTAAACCGGGTAAAAGAGTCGTTGTTCAATTCGGTAAAAAAAAAATATATACGGGAATTATAAAAAAAATCAGAAGTAATAAGCCCGATTATGAGACAAAAGATATTATTTCCGTAATTGATGATACTCCTTTAGTAAATGACATACAACTTAAATTTTGGGAATGGATTGCCGAATATTATATGTGTACGCCAGGCGAAATATATAAGGCTGCACTTCCTGCAGGTTTAAAACTTGAGAGCGAAACAAATATATTACTTAGTACTGATGCAAATTATTCCGATGTTTCCGAAAAGGAAGGGATTGTAATAGAATTACTGACACACGAAGAGTATTTACCGTTAAAAAAAATTGAAAAAGAAACTGATTTCAACGCTTTACCTGTAATTAAAAAACTAATCGATAAAAAAATCGTTACAGCAGAAGAGTATCTGAAAAAAAGTTATAAGCCGAAATTTGAAGAATATATAAAACTGCCGGAAGAACTGAATGATGATAAATATTTATCAGAAGTTCTGGAAAAACTGAAAAGAGCAAAAAAACAAAGCGAACTTTTAATGAGTTTCATTTATTTAACAAAATACGGCAGCGAAAATTTCGGAGGAATAAAACCTGCAAAAGAATTTACAAAAAAAGACGTGTTAAAATTTTGTGAAACAACGGCAGCTAATCTTAAAGCACTTACAGATAAAAAATTCCTGATTTCAGAAAAAAAAGAGATAAGCAGGCTGATACCGGAGAAATATGAAGCCGAACAAATAAAAAACCTTAATGAGTATCAGCTTAAAGCATTAAAAGAAATTAAATCTTATTTTAAGAAAAAAAATACAGTTCTTTTACACGGCGTAACATCTTCCGGCAAAACCGAAATTTACATAAAACTTATCGAAGAGCAGATAAAAAATAACAAGCAGGTTCTGTATCTTCTTCCGGAAATAGCATTAACTGCTCAAATAACCAAACGGCTTGAAAAAAAATTCGGAGAAAGACTCGGAGTCTATCATTCAAAATTCAGCGATAATGAAAGAGTGGAAGTCTGGAATAAATTACTAAAAGCTAAATATGACATTATTCTCGGAGTCCGGTCTTCCGTTTTTTTGCCTTTTGATAATCTCGGGCTTATTATAGTTGACGAAGAGCATGAGAATACGTACAAACAATACAATCCGGCTCCGCGCTACAATGCAAGAGATGCTTCAATAATTCTTGCAGGCTTTCATAATGCAAAAATTTTACTCGGAACCGCAACACCCTCAATCGAAAGTTATTACAATGCAAAAACAGGAAAATACGCTCTTGTGGAATTAAAAGAAAGATATAAAAATATAAAACTTCCGGAAATTCAAATTGCAGACATTAAAGAAGCAAGGCATAAAAAGAGAATGAAATCTATGTTTACTCCGGAAATGACAGAAGGAATCGAAACTGCATTAAAAAATAAAGAGCAAATTATCCTTTTTCAGAACAGAAGAGGCTTTTCTCCTTATACAGAATGCGAAACTTGCGGGTATATCCCGCGATGCGAGCATTGTGACGTAAGCCTTACATATCATAAATTTACAAACCGATTAGTTTGTCACTACTGCGGATATTCGGAACAAACAAGCAAAATATGTAAAGCTTGCGAAAGCCCTGCAATGACAACACGCGGTTTCGGAACGCAAAAAATAGAAAATGAAATAAAAGAACTTTTTCCTGACGTAAAAATTGCACGTATGGATTTAGACAGCACAGGAAATAAAAAATCTTACCACAAAATAATATACGATTTTGAAAACGGAAATACGGATATTCTCATAGGAACACAAATGATAAGTAAAGGTCTTGATTTTGACAACGTTGCTTTAGTTGGAATTATGAATGCCGATAATATGCTTAACTTCCCGGATTTCAGAGCCTTTGAAAGAAGCTTTCAGCTTATGGCACAAGTAAGCGGAAGAGCCGGGCGCAAAAACAAACAAGGCAAAGTTATAATCCAAACTACCGATAAGAACCACCCTATAATAAAAAACGTTGCCGAAAATAATTACGCCGCTATGTTTACATCTCAACTTGTATTACGCAAAAAATATAAATACCCTCCGTTCTTTCGGCTGATTCAACTTACAATAAAACACAAACAAAAAAATATAACAGATGCTGCTGCCGAAAAATTAGCTTATGAACTGAAAATAATTTTCGGAAACAGAGTTTTAGGACCCGAAACACCCGTAATCTCCAGAATTAAAAATCAACACATACAAGTTATACTCCTGAAAATCGAAAGAACGATATCTCATAAAAAAGCAAAATTTCATATAAATAAGGCAATAAACAAAACAAAAACAACAGAAAAATTTAAATATGCTCAAATTTCCGCAGATGTAGACCCCTTATAATATAAAATACGACAGACCTTACCGAAATATGCAGCTTGCCGCCGTTTTAGGCTTGTTTACATAGTGCTTGTCAATCATGTATATGTCAATATCAGACAAATTAAACCCCGTCAGTTTTTTTGTGAATTTGTTATTATAAAAATAAAATTATCTTTGCAAATTGTTTTAATTTGACAATAAAATTATTATGAGCAGGAAATTTCAGGAATATAAAGGATTAGACTTATCTCAGGTAAATAAAGATATTCTGAAAAAATGGAAAGAAGAGAATACATTTGAAAAAAGTATATCCTCGCGAGAAGGAAATCCGGAATTTGTTTTTTATGAAGGACCGCCCTCTGCTAACGGTATGCCCGGTATTCATCACGTTATTTCAAGAACACTTAAAGACACATTTTGCAGATATAAAACACTTCAGGGGTTTCAGGTAAAAAGAAAAGCAGGGTGGGATACACACGGCTTGCCCGTAGAACTTGCCGTAGAGAAAAAACTCGGTATTACGAAAGATGATATAGGAAGCAAAATATCAGTAAAGGAATATAACAAAACTTGCCGTGAAGAAGTAATGAAGTATACGGCACAATGGGAAGATATCACTGAAAAAATGGGATACTGGGTTGATATGGACAACCCGTATGTTACATACGATAATAAATACATAGAAAGCATTTGGTGGCTGCTCAAACAATTATATAACAAGGGCTTGCTGTATAAAGGATATACAATACAGCCTTATTCGCCGGCTGCCGGAACCGGTTTAAGTTCGCACGAGCTTAACCTCCCCGGATGCTATCGCAACGTTAAAGACAGCACCGGTATAGCCCAATTCAAGATAGTAAGAAACGAAAAGTCGGAATTTCTTTTTAAAGATACAGACACAGACGTATTCTTTCTGGCTTGGACAACAACCCCTTGGACATTATTATCAAACACAGCATTAGCCGTAGGTCCGAAAATTAAATATCTGAAAATAAAAACATTTAACCCCTATACAGGAATTCCCGTTACGGTAATAATGGCAAAAGACCGTTTTAACTCTTTGTTTTCCGAAAAAAATAAAGAACTTAAATCTGAAGACTATAAAAAAGGGGATAAAAACATACCTTATAAAATCCTTAATGAATATTCAGGAAAAGAACTTGCAGGAATTTCGTACGAACAGTTATTACCGTATAAACAACCCGAAAACGGCGATGCATTTAAAGTAATAACAGGCGACTTTGTTACTACCGAAGACGGAACAGGAATAGTTCATATTGCTCCGAGTTTCGGTGCAGATGATTATTTTGTAGCTAAGCAAAACGGCATAGGCTCTCTTACTCTTGTTAATAAAAAAGGAGAATTTATAGAAGGTGTCGGAGAATTTAGCGGACGACCCGTGAAAAATGCCTACGATCCCTCATTACCAAAAGATACTCCGAGTGTAGATGTTGATATTTTGGTAAAACTAAAACAAGAAAATAAACTTTTCAAAAGCGAAAAATACGAACACTCATATCCGCATTGCTGGAGAACCGACAAGCCCATTCTGTATTACCCGCTCGATTCGTGGTTTATAAAAACTACGGCGATGAAAGACAGAATGATTAAACTTAACAAAACAATCAATTGGCAACCGCCGGCAACAGGAGAAGGTCGGTTCGGAAAATGGCTCGAAAATTTGATAGACTGGAACCTGTCTCGCTCAAGATATTGGGGAACACCTTTGCCTATATGGAGAACCGAAGATGCAAGTGAAGAAATCTGTATAGGCTCATTAGAAGAACTTAAAAATGAAGCCCAAAAAGCTGTCAATGCAGGTTTTATGAAAAAAAATCCGTTAGAAAACTTTATACCGGGCGATTTTTCAAAAGAAAATTACCTTAAGTTCGATATGCACCGTCCTTATGTTGATGAAATTATTTTGGTATCTCCGTCAGGAAAGAAAATGTACAGAGAAACCGACCTGATTGACGTTTGGTTTGATTCGGGCTCAATGCCTTATGCTCAGCTTCATTATCCGTTTGAAAATAAAGATAAATTCGATAAAGCATTCCCTGCTGATTTTATAGCCGAAGGTGTAGACCAAACCCGAGGGTGGTTTTTTACTCTGCACGCAATAGCATCTATGCTTTTTGATTCGGTTGCATTTAAAAATATTATAGCGACAGGATTATTGCTCGACAAAAAAGGCGTTAAAATGTCAAAACGTCTCGGAAACGTCGTTGACCCTTTTGAAACAATCGAGAAATACGGGAGCGACCCGGTACGTTGGTATATGCTTACAAATTCACGACCTTGGGATAACTTAAAATTTGACATTGCCGGTGTTGACGAAGTAAAGCGAAAATTTTTCGGAACCTTGTATAATACTTACTCGTTTTTTGCATTATATGCAAATTTAGACGGGTTTAAGTTTAAAGAAAATGAAATCCCTGTCAGCGAAAGACCCGAAATTGATAAATGGATAATTTCACTGTTGAACTCTTTGGTAAAAGATGTTCAGAACTCATTAGACAGTTACGAACCAACCGCTGCCGGACGATTAATTCAAAACTTTGTTATCGATAATCTGAGTAATTGGTATGTTCGTTTAAACAGAAAACGCTTTTGGGGACAAGAATATGATACAGATAAGATTTCGGCATACCAGACCTTATATACTTGTCTTGAAACAGTAGCAAAATTAATGTCTCCTCTTGCTCCCTTCTATTCGGAACAATTATTTACCGATTTGAATTCTGTTTCGGAAAGAGAAAATCAATCTGTTCATTTGTCAAAGTTTCCGGAATATAAAGCCGAATATGTTAATAAAAAACTTGAAGAAAGAATGGAGCTTGCTCAGCAAATTTCATCTTTAACACTTAGTTTGAGAAGAAAAAGCAAATTAAAAGTAAGACAACCTCTCAAAAAAATAATGATTCCCGTATTAAATGACGAACTTAAAGAACAAATTGATGCGGTTAAAGATATTATATTGACGGAAGTTAACGTTAAAGAAATTAAATATCTGAAAGACAGCAGCGGAATTATTATTAAAAAGTTAAAACCGGATTTTCGTGTAATGGGCAAGAAATACGGTAAATTGGTAAAACCTGTTTCAGTCTTATTGTCAAAATTCTCTCAAGAAGAAATAAGTGAATTTGAGCAAAACGGAAGTGTTAAATTAAATGTTGATGGCAATGAAATTAACTTGAATTTAGATGAAGTTCAGGTAATTACTGAAGATATTCCGGGTTTGACAGCTGCAAATAAAGGAACTTTAACCGTAGCTCTTGATACTGAGATTACAAAAGAATTGAAAGAAGAGGGTATTGCAAGAGAATTGGTAAATAAAATCCAAAATATAAGAAAAGATTCCGGGTTTGAAGTTGCAGATAAAATTATAATAAATATACTATCAAATAAAGGAATTGATGAAGCGGTAAATAATTACAAAGATTATATAATGTCTCAGGTTCTTGCCGATGAAATAAATACGGTGAGTAACTTTAACGGAAGTGAAAATGATTTGCATAAAATAGATTTAGACGAAAATATTACTGCAAAAATTATTGTTAAAAAAGTATAACATTAAAATCATATATTATGTCAGAAAAAAGCAAACAAGTTAAAACGCGTTATTCAGATGAGGAGTTGCAGGAATTTAAAAAAATAATAGAAGATAAGCTGGAAAGAGCTAAAAAAGATTATCAATTATTGAGCAGCACGCTCTCTCACGAAGATTCTAATGATATTCAGGATACATCTCCGACATTTAAGGTTTTGGAAGAAGGTGCAAATACATTGTCGAGAGAGCATACGGGAAGACTTGCTCAAAGACAGTTGAAATTTATCTCTCACCTGGAAGCTGCATTGGTAAGAATAGAAAATAAAACTTACGGAATATGCAGAGAAACAGGAAAATTGATATCAAAAGAGCGTTTGAGAGCCGTTCCTCACGCAACTTTATGTATTGAAGCAAAGAAAAATCAAAGCTAATCTTTATGTCATTATTTAAAAAATCATTACTGCTGATTTTTCTGTTGCTTCTGATTGACCAGTCCGTAAAAATATGGATAAAAACACATTATACCATAGGAGGCGGCTTTGATGTATTCGGAGACTGGGCAAAAATTCATTTTATTGAGAATCCCGGAATGGCTTTCGGACTGAAATGGGGCGGAGATACAGGAAAATTAATGCTGAGTTCGTTCAGAATCTTAGCAATAATCGGTCTTTTGTGGTATTTGTATTATATTTCTAAACAGAAATTACCTAAAATTGCCGTTTTCAGTGTCGCACTGATTTTAGCAGGAGCAGCCGGCAATATTTTAGACAGTGCTTTTTACGGACTTATATTTTCTGAGTCTAACTACCATACCGTTGCACAAATGTTTCCGGAAGGCGGCGGATATGCCGGATTTTTACACGGTTCGGTAGTCGATATGTTTTATTTTCCGATAATTGATGAGATTATGCCGGATTGGGTGCCTTTTTACGGAGGAAAAAGATTTATTTTTTTCAGTCCCGTCTTTAATGTTGCCGATTCATGCATTACTATAGGAGTTGTTCTGGTAATAATTTTCAGAAAAAAATTTGCAAAAAATTAGTGTATTCTCTAAATAAACTTTTTTCGGACGGATTTATTTCCGTCCTTTTTGTTTTAATCTCATTTTTATTTTTTATTTTTATCCTTTTAAATAAAATATTTTAATTCTCCTAAGTAAAATATGAAAAAACTTACTCTTAATAATATACTTTTTATCGGTTTAGGAATAATATCAGTGCTTACCGTTATATTCGGTATAAGAGAAATTGTTTTTATAAACGGATTTATTACTTCCGACAATAAAACTCAGACGATAATTTACCTGCAAAAAACAACGGAAAAATTAAAAAATGTTTTTGATAATGAGCAAATGCTTATAAAAAGTGTTATCGGGACAGAAAATAAGGAAGAACTGTCGGGATTAATGAAACAACACAACTTAAATTCAAGTGCATTTTTGAAATATAAAGCACAATTAAAAAACTCTGTTTCTGAAATAAACACTAATTTAGGTAATGAAAAACTTCTGAAAATAACTGAAGAGTTATCAAATATTTATAAAAAAGAAACGGACCCTTTGATAGCATCATTAATAAAAACAAGACTTAAAATATCCGAAATAGAAAATTATTCGGATGAAGAAACAAAAAAGAAAATTTTGGCGGGGCTGTTAAATAATTTGGAGGAAATCCAAAATCAAATATCAGAATCGTCAGGAATAATATTTGAAAATATAAGAATACTGCAAGATGTTTTAGAAAAACAATATCAAAAAACACGCGAAGAAAAAGATGATTTTTTGAGGGCAGCTCAATTAAACGTTGTTTTATTTCTTATTATTCTGATTGCTTTCTCTGCTCTGATTTACGCCGGATTGACAAAATACGTATTTAATCCTTTAGTTGTAATACAAGATTATCTTGACCGCCTTAAAACAGGAGATTTGCCTGAAGATTTACACCTTAACAGCGGGAAAGATGTAAGCAGGATAACATCTTCTCTTAACAAACTTACCTCATTACTCAGAAATGCCGTTAATTTTTCAAAAGAACTGGCAAAAGGAAACTATAAAACACACTTTGAAACAGCAGGAGTAAATGATGCTCTCGGAAATTCTCTTTTAACTTTAAGAGGAAATATTCAAAAAACACAGCAGGAAGAGAAAATAAGAAAACAAGAAGAACAACAAAGGCAAAAAACAAATGAAGGGCTGACAATGTTTGCCGACATTTTACGGAAACACTCTGATAATATCCAAGATTTAGCAGACACGGTAATATCTTCTCTGGTTAATTTTATGAATGCAAATCAAGGAGCTTTATTTTTTCTTAACGATGAAAATCCTGAAGATATATATTATGAATTAATCGGAGCATATGCTTACAACAGAAAAAAATATATCACAAAACATATAAAACCCGGAGAAGGATTGGTAGGTGCCGTTGCTTTAGAGAAATACACGGTTTATATGACTGAAGTTCCGGAAGATTATATAGAGATAGAGTCAGGAACAGGTAAAGCAAATCCTCGTTCGGTGCTTATAGTTCCTCTTAAAATAGAAAATAACGTATTGGGTATTATAGAATTAGCATCTTTTAACAAGTTTAAAAACGAAGAAATTCAAATGGTTGAAAAAATAGCCGAAAGTATTGCAGCTTCATTGTCAAGTGCTAAAATAAATATGCAAACGTCAAAATTAAACGAACAATTTCGTGAAAGGGCAGAACTTTTGCGTCAAACAGAAAAAGAACTTGAACAAAAAATTAATGAAATACGGGACCTTACGCGAAAAATATCGCATTTAGAAAGAGAAAATCAAAAAATGAGAAAACTTATAGAATCATAAAACAGAAAATGTTTTTTAACATCTTTTCTTTCGCTTTTAAATAATATTATACATATGTCCTTATTCACAGCCTTAGTTTTGGAATAACAGCAATTATTTTTAGCATACCTGTTCTGATTTTTTTTAAATAGTCGAATATTTTTTTTAAGTTCGTATTCTGAAATGAAAAATATACAGAGCCTGAAATTTATAATTATCTTACACTTATTTACCGTTACGATTACGGGAAGTTTGTATGCTCAAATATCCGTAAAAAACGGAGTTATTGATATAAAAAACACGGAACTTGACGAAAAAGTTATAAATCTGAAGGGATATTGGGAATTTTATGAATCTGAACTGTATACTCCCGAAGATTTTAAAAATAAAAAAGTTATAAAGCCTGAATATATTATTGTTCCGGGATTATGGAATAACATTAAAAAAAATAAATCGGGCAGCGGGCAGGGTTTCGGAACTTATCGTATAAAAATCCTGAATACGGAAAAAGATAAATTATATGCCTTAAATCTGAACCGTATTCAGTCGTCTTATAAAATTTGGGTAAACGGAAAGCTTTTAAGAGAGGAAGGAATTACGGGAAAAGATAAAGCAGGTTCAAAACCCCGATGGTCTTCTTCGGATATAATTTTTAAAGCATCCGGAGATACAAGTGAAATAATTTTGCAGGTAAGTAATTTTTATCATAAAAAAGGCGGAATAGAGCATCCTGTTATTTTCGGTAAAGAAAAAGCCGTTTACGAATACGGATGGAAAAGAATTTCGTGGAATTTCCTGTTGCTCGGTATATTTATGATAATGATAGTCTATCATTTAGCAGCTTTTTTGTTTAGAAGAAACGATAAATCAAATCTGTATTTTTCTTTAACCTTAGTTTTTTCCGCATTATTTTCCCTTACGGTAGGAGAAATTTTGCTTATGGATTTTTTTCCTTCCCTAAATTGGGAAATTCTTATTAAAACAAACTATATATCAAATTATCTCAGAGCTCTGTTTTTTGCATTATTTATTTATTCTGTTTTTCCTGAAGAATTAAATAAACTGTTTGTAAAAATACTTACATTTACCGTTACGGGGATAATTATTTTTATATTAGTAACACCGGCAATCGTTTACACTAAAACTCTTATCGTCTTTTTGATTATAGCCGGTATCGTTCTGATATATTTGATGATAGGACAAGTAAAAGCAATCATAAAAAAACGTCCCGGAGCAATATATTCTTTTGCGGGAGTTTTGGTTCTTATAGGGACGGCAGTTAATGACATATTAAAAGAACTTCAAATAATCGACTCTGTTTCATTAACAATTTTCGGAATATTTATTTTTATTATACTCCATTCATATTTAATTACCCTGCAAAATGCTTTCTCATATAAAACGATAAGGAGAATTACGAAAAATATAGGCATAAGAGGTAAAGTTAAAGATGCTTTGTTTTCTGCCCGTTCCTACGATTTAAAAGAGCCGCTTAAAGCAATCTCCGAAGTTGTTGATGCCGACAGAGCCTTGATTTTTATTTATTCTGATAATGATTGGACGGCAACAAATGAATATCTTAAAAAAACAGATACTGCTAAAATCACTAAAATAAAAGTTTTCTCGGGTAAAGAAAATACTTACTTCTCATCATACAATATTCAAAGAACCATATCCTCAAAAAAATATACATATACAATAGTAAATGAGGCAGTAAAAGCTAAAGATATGAAATATCTTGAAGGCTCCGGAATATACTCCATATTGTCATACCCGTTAATTAAGGACGGAGTCGTTTCAGGATTACTATATTTTGAAAATTATTCCGAAAAGAAAGACTTTGAAAAACTTGCCGTAGGGATCTTAGAAGATATTAAACCGCAGGTTCTTGTTTTTATGGACAATTTTACTTCTTACAACAATCTGAAGAAACTTAATATTAAACTGGAAAAGGATGTTGACGCAAAAATAAGAGAAATTGAAGCGGGAACGGACAAGTTAAAAAAACAGAGAGAAAACCTGGCGAAGCAAAACGCTAAGATATCCGAAACAAGTAAAAAACTTGAAAAACAGACAGAACAAATTAATGACGGAATAAACTATTCGGAAAAAATACAAAAAGCACTTATTCACGACAAGAATAAATTAACAAACTTTTTTCCGGAAAGCTTTATATACCATTATACCGGAGACAAGAAACTGTTTAATACGTTCTTTTGGTTTAATAAAATTAATGATGATGAGATTGTATACGCATCGGTAAAATCAAAAAGTTCGGGTATAAGCGGCACTTTAATATCTGTTTTAACAAATCAACTTTTAAATGATGTCGTTATTTATCAAAAAAACTATTCTCCTAAGATAATTCTTAATCAATTGCAGGAAAAATTTGAAAAATTTCCTGAAAATACCGGAGCCGTAGATATTGCCGTAATTTATTATAACAAGAAAAAACGGGAGATACTGTTTTCAGGTGCAAATAATTCAGTTTTTTACTCTTATGATAACAGCTTTATAGAATATGTTTCAAGCAAAAGCCCTGTTGAAAAACACGAAGAAAATATTAAACGTTTTTATTCTAATAAAAGAATTACCGTAAGTCCGGAAAGTAAGATGTTTATTTTAACGGGAGTTCTTGATTTTACGGATGATAATTATGAAATATATAAACAGGAAAAAGAAAAAATAATAAGAAACTTACTTGATATTTCTGATAAAAATAATGAAGAAAGAGAAGAAATATTGAAAAAAACAGCTTCTGAAAAACAAACAGATGATTTTTTAATTACGGGAATAAAATTCTGATATGTATGTTAAAAAAATACAGATAAAACACTTTGTGCTTTTGCTTATTTTGCTTGTATTAGGAATAATAAACATTCAAGCTCAAAAAGCAAAAACAGGATTGTTAGATTTGAGTAACTTTAAATTTGACGAATCAACAAGTTTTGATTTAGACGGAGTTTGGGAATTTTACCCGTATAAATTCTATTCTCCTTCTGATTTTGATAAAGGAATTTCCGATATCCCGAAATTTGTAACAGTTCCTTCGCTTTGGAGCAATGTAATTTTTCCGGATTCAAAAACTCCGAATATAGGATACGGAACATATCGTTTGAAAATTAAAGTGCCGGACAGTATAAACTATTTTGCCCTCAGACTTAAACGAATTGAAAGTTCATATAAAGTCTGGGCAAATGAAAAACTGCTTACGGAAACAGGAAAAGTCGGAATTGACAAAAAGACAAGTGAGCCTCAGCAAAAAACAGTTACCGAAATATTTTATACAGATAAAGATACTGTCAATCTTATCATCCAAGTTTGTAATTTTGAGCACAGAAAAGGAGGAATTGCAAATTCAATAATCTTCGGAACGGCACCGTCAGTTCTTAAAGAAACAAAAACTCTTCGCGGATATGAAATGTTCCTGACAGGAGTTTTGCTTATTATGGCTTTTTTTCATCTCGGGCTCTATGTAGTTAGAAAAAAAGATTATTCATTGCTGTTTTTTGCTCTTTTGCTTCTTACAGAGGTGATTAGTTTAGCGACTAACGGAGAAACTTTCCTGACGCTTTATTTTCCTGATTTAAAATGGATTACCCTTAAGCGTATTGATTATATAAGTAATTTTGCAAGAATAACATTTTTTGCACTTTTCTTTTATCAGGCATATAAAGAATATATAAACAGATATTTTGTTTATACGGTAAGCGGTCTCAGCATCCTGCTGTCTGTATTTGTTTTATTCACGAATTTACAGACTTTTGCATTTACGCTGTTTATTTTTATCGGAATGTCTGCCGTAACATTATTTTATGTCCTGTACGCACAAATTAAAGCAGTTACTTTGCGAAAAGCCGGTTCTCTTATACCGTTTATCGGAACATTAATCCTTTTGTTTACGGCAGTAAATGATATTTTAGTAGTTTCCGGAATTTTAAACTTTATTTATCTTGTACCGGCAGGATTGTTTGCATTTATTTTTGCACAATCTTATCTGCTCTCATTTAATTTTTCAAAACTTTACAAAGAAACCGAAGAGTTAAATAAATTAATCTCCGATGCTGACACCATTAAAAACGAACTTTTAAAAAGGAAAAGTTTTAATCTGAACGAATCTTTAGAAATTTTATGTAAAAACATTGATGCAGACAGGGCTTTTTTATTTGGCACAGGTGAGAAAAACAGTGAAGTTATTTTATTGACGAAGTTTCCCGAACAGGAAAAAACACCGGGAAAAGACTATCCGGCACTATTGATAAAAGAAGTTTTAAAGAACGGAAAAAGCAAAATAATTTCAAAAACATCAGGCAATAAATATTTTCCGGAAGAATATATCGGGAGATATGACATAAACTCTTCTGTTACCGTCCCTTTAATTGTTTCCGGAAAAACCGAAGGAATAATACATCTCGAAAGAAAAAGTAAAAAAAATGTTTTTACAAGGCATGAAAGCAGGGTTTTGGAAGAGTTGGGAACCCAAATAAAAGGACTTGTTGAAAATGCAGCTTTGTATGAAGAAACTCAGAACATAAAGGCTAATCTTGAAAAGATTATTGCAGCACGAACTGCAGATGTTAAAAATCAACAGGACTTAGCTGAAAATCAGAAAGCAGAAATAGAGTCAATTAATGACAGACTTAAAGAAACTCTTGAAGAGGTAAAAGCACAAAATGATATATTGACCGAAAGTATAAAATCTGCAAAACTTATACAAAAATCAGTACTGCCGGACAGGCTGTTTCTTAACAGTTTATTTAGTGATATATTCGTGTTATACAGGCCCAAAGAAATAGTCAGCGGTGATTTTTATTATGCTTATAAAACCAAAGATGAGAAAATTATTTTTGCCCTTGCAGATTGTACGGGGCATGGTGTTCCGGGAGTTTTAATGTCGCTCATAGGCTACGACATGATGAGTAACGCCTTTATTAACAAGGGTGTAATAAAGCCCTCTTTGGTTTTAGAGCAAATGAGAAAGGATATTGTAGAAAGGTTAGGACGCTCGGGTGAAGAAGGGCAGGATATAAAAGACGGAATGGATACGGCAGTTATAAATTTTGACCCTAAAACATTGTTGCTTGAATATGCCGGTGCTAAAATAGATTTACTTATTCTAAGAAATAATAAACTGACGGAAGTAAAAGCCGATAAATTATCCGTAAGTGCCGAACGTTACGACAGGTTAAAAGATAAAAATTTCAGAAATTACAAAATTCAACTGAAAAAAGGTGATATTCTTTATCTTGCAACAGACGGTTTTCAGGACCAGTTCGGAGGAGAAAACGATACTAAGTTTATGAAAAAGAATTTCAGGGCTTTGCTTGCAGAAATAGGAGACCTGCAATTTAATATTCAAAGAAGCAGGCTTTTAAAAACCTTGAATCGTTGGCAGGGAGATAAAATTCAGAACGACGACATAACTGTAATAGGAATTAAAATTTAACTTCTGACGTAAAAATAAAAAACCGGCTTAAAACCGGTTTTCTGTTTTATTATGCTTCTTTCTTTGTTTTATTCTGCCGGAGCAATTGCTTCAACCGGACAAACATCGGCACATGCCGCACAATCCGTGCATAAATCGGGGTCAATTGTGTAAAAATCAGCACCTTCAGAAATTGCTTCAACAGGGCATTCGTCAATACAAGCACCGCATGCGGTACACTCATCAGGATTAATGTAATAAGCCATAGTTTTTAATTTTAAATTATCAAAATATAAATTTCCGCAAATGTTATAATAATTTTTGTTTTTTCAAACGATTGTTTTGATAATTTGCTATTTAGAATTATTCAAAATTTGTTCGGCTTTTTTCAGGTCATCGTCAATTTCTCTTATAATAGGAAAAAAACCTTCATTGTCTAAAATATTTCGGGCAATGTATGCTTTTAAACGTGTGTTTATAAAGTTTTTTGAATATTTTAAGTCGTAAGAGTTTTTTCTGACACCGTTATCTTCCGCATATTTTATAAATTCGTTCAGTATATCTTTACTTTCCAGATAATTGTTAATTTGTTTAGCTGTTTTAAAGTTTTGCAGTTTTTTTCTGTTATTATCGGTATAATTTAAGGCAAATTTATAAATTAAGCCTTTACTTGTGAGTTTTTGATAATAATCAGTCAGTACTGTTGTATCAACAGGAACAAAATAATCGGGCATAATTCCGCCTCCTCCGTAAACAATTTTTCCGCTCGGGGTAGTATATTTCAAACTGTCAGGAAATTTTGTGCTGTCTGCAGACAGTAATTCTCCGTCAACAGCTCTTTTATAAATATCTGAATAATAATCTGCATAGCCGTTTTTATAAGATTTTTGTATGCACCTTCCGGCAGGAGTATAATACCTGGCAACAGTAATCCTTACACCTGAACGGTCTTTGAAATCGAATTCTTCCTGAACCAAACCTTTTCCGAAAGAGCGTCTTCCTATAATTATTCCTCTGTCATTGTCCTGAATGGCACCCGAAAGTATTTCACTTGCCGATGCTGTCCATGAGTTGATAAGAACGGCTAATTCAACATCAACTAATTTATTTTTGTTTGTTGCTTTATATTCGGTTTGTTTTCTGTGAGCTCCTTTAGTGTAAACAATCATTTTTCCTGAAGGTAAAAACTCGTCTGCAATGTTAACAGCTTCTCCGAGATAGCCGCCGCCGTTGTCTCTTAAATCAAGGACTAATTTTTTCATTCCGAGATTTTTTAATTTCTCGGCAGCTTCAATAAATTCTTTATAAGTAGTTCCGGCGAACCGGCTTATTTTTATATAACCTGTATTTTTATTAAGCATATATGATACATCAACGCTGTAAAGAGGTATTTTGTCTCTTACGATATCAAAATAAATTAAATCTTTTATGTTTTTTCTTTTTATTCCTATTTTTACGGTTGTTCCTGCCGGACCTTTAAGTGCTTTCATAACACCGGCATTTGTTATTCCTACACCTGCAATTAATGAATCGTTTACGGTTACTATGCGGTCGCCGGCTAAAATGCCTGCTTTTTGAGAAGGTCCTCCTGATATTACATTGACAATTAACACAGTATCGTTATTTATGTTAAATTGCACTCCTATGCCGTCAAAACTTCCGTCAAGACTTTCGTGAGCTTCGTCATTTTCTTTCGGCGGGAGGTAGGAGGTGTGAGGGTCTAAATTTTCTAAAATCAGAGGGATAGCTTTTTCTGTGAGGGTATCAACAGAAATATTCTCAACATAATTGTTTTCAATTAACTGTAAAATAGCACTTATTTTATTGTTGTACGAGCTTTTAATGACGGAAGAAAAATCAATATTGCCGTTATTCGGCGGAAATAAGTTTCTTCCGATAAATATTCCTGCAACTAAAACAATTGCAATTATTAGTGGTGTATATATTGTTTTCTTTGAGTTATTATATTCCATTTATTTTTTATTAGAAATTAAGAAATTTTGATATTTATGAGTTCTATTCCTGCTCTTTCCAAGATATCAAGTCCGTTGGTTATTCTGTATTTTTCATCAAAAACAACTCGTTTTATTCCTGCCTGAATTATTAATTTTGAGCATTCCATACAAGGAGATGTTGTAACGTAAAGCGTAGAACCTTCGCTGCTGTTGTGCGATTTTGCTACTTTTGTTATTGCATTTGCTTCGGCGTGCAGAACATACGGCTTGGTAATATTGTTTTCGTCTTCGCAGATATTCTCAAAACCGGATGGTGTTCCGTTGTAGCCGTCAGAAATAATCATTTTATCTTTAACTATAATTGCACCTACTTTTCGTCTTTCACAGTAGGAATTTTCAGCCCAAATATGAGCCATTCGCAGGTAGCGTTTGTCTAATTTATGTTGCTTGTCGTTATTCATTTTTTGTTATTTTTTTGACGGTCTTAAAGATACTTTCCGTATCGTAACCGCAAATACGGTATAGTTCTCTTTGAGTTCCGTGTTCTATAAATTCATCGGGGATTCCGAGGAGTTTTACTTTTGACGCATAATTATGTTCGTTTTTAAATTCTAAAACGGCACTTCCGAAACCTCCTTGTATTACTCCGTCTTCTAATGTTATTATTTTATCGAATTTTTTAAATATTTGGTGCAGAAGTTTTTCGTCTAAAGGTTTAACAAACCGCATATCGTAGTGGGCAACGCTTATACTTTCTTTTTCAAAATTATCTTTTAATTCGGTAACTAAATTTCCTATTGCACCTATGCTTAAAATTGCGATATCACTTCCTTCTCTGATAATACGACCGGTTCCTATTTCTATTTCTTTCATCTCTGTTTTCCACTCGGAAGTAACGCCGCTTCCTCTGGGATAACGTATTGAAAACGGTCCTTGATTTTTTAATTGTGCAGTAAACATCATATTTCTTAATTCCGGTTCGTCCATAGGTGCCGAAACAATCATATTCGGTACAATTCGCATATATGCCAAATCAAAAGCTCCGTGATGTGTAGCTCCGTCGTCGCCTACAAGCCCGCCTCTGTCAAGACAAAATACAACGTTTAATTTCTGCAAAGCAACATCATGAATAACCTGGTCGTAAGCACGTTGCATAAATGTAGAGTATATGTTACAAAACGGTAACATTCCGTCAACGGCAAGTCCTGCCGAGAAAGTAACAGCGTGTTGTTCGGCAATTCCGACGTCAAAAGCTCTGTCGGGCATTGCTTCCATCATAATTTTCATTGAAGAACCCGAAGGCATTGCAGGGGTTATACCTATAATTTTTTTGTTTTTTTCGGCAAGTTCAACAAGTGTGTGTCCAAAAACATCCTGAAACTTCGGAGGTTGTGGTTTGTCTGATTTTACAGTGATTCTTTTTCCTGTTTTTTTATCAAATTTTCCGGGTGCGTGCCATGTCGTCTGGTCTTTTTCGGCAGCTTCAAAACCTTTTCCTTTTTTTGTCAGAACATGGAGTAATTTTGGTCCTTTTATGTCTTTTAAGTCTTCTAAAATTTTAACAAGCTGATTTACGTCATGTCCGTTTACCGGGCCGAAATATCTTAAATTCATTGCTTCAAACATATTGCTTTGTTTCATAATCAAAGACTTTATGCTGCCTTCAACTTTTTGAATAAAAGCACGAGTGTTCGGTCCGAATTTTTTTATTTTACCAAGTGTGTTCCATACTTCGTCTTTAACCTTATTGTATGTTTTTGACGTGGTTATGTCAAGTAAGTATTGATTGAAAGCTCCTACGTTAGGATCTATAGACATATTGTTGTCATTCAGAATAATGAGCAGATTTGAGTTTTGTACGCCTGCATTATTCATTCCTTCAAAAGCCAAACCTCCGGTCATGGCACCGTCGCCTATTACTGCAACTATATGCCTGTCTTCTTCGCCTTTAAGGCAGGACGAAACTGCCATTCCGAGAGCTGCCGAAATTGAAGTAGATGAGTGTCCTACTCCGAATGCATCATACTCGCTTTCAAAAATTGACGGAAAACCGCAAATACCCCCAAGTTGTCTGTTTGTGCAAAAAGCATCTCTTCTTCCCGTAAGTATTTTATGTCCGTATGCTTGGTGTCCAACATCCCACACTATTTTATCGTAGGGGGTGTTGAAAACATAATGAAGAGCTACTGTCAGTTCAACAACTCCGAGACTGGAAGCAAAATGTCCCGGACTTGAAGATACAACATCGATAATGTATTGCCTTAATTCTTTTGATACTGCTATAAGGTCTTCGTATTTTATTTTTTTAAGGTCATCAGGAGAATTAATGTTATTAAGATATTTATAATCGTCCATTATAAAATTTTTATTCAAATTCAGCCGACAAAGATAAAGAATATTTTGCTATTTGTCTTGTATAAAAAATATAATACTGAAGCGGTTTAATATTTTTGGCGGTTTAAAAAATTAAATATGCTCTATTTGCCGAAAATTTGTGTTATTTTGCAGTTAAAATCAGAATATTTATATAAGTGAGCAAATATGTTATTATAACGGCGGGAGGTTCGGGGACACGTATGAATACCGATATTCCCAAACAGTTTTTAAAACTCGGCAGATTGCCAGTTTTGATGCACACCGTTAATCGTTTTTATTTTTTTGATAAAAATATTAATATAATTATAAGTTTGCCTGAAGAATTTATTGAGCACTGGACAAGACTTTGCAGGGAATATAAATTTATAATTAAACACAGAATTGTTTCAGGAGGAAAAACCAGATTTCATTCTGTCAAAAATGCTTTAGATGTAATTTCCGGAGAAGGAACAGTTGCCGTTCACGACGGGGTTCGTCCTTTGGTAAGCAGTAATACGATAGCAGCTGCTTTTGAAACGGCTGAAAAAAAAGGTAATGCGGTTGCTTGTTGCGATATTGTTTTTTCATTAAGAAAAACAGACGAAAATAACAATTTTGCCGTAAACAGAGATGTTTATAAGGAAATTCAAACTCCTCAGGTTTTTAACTTGAAAGGTCTTAAAAGAGCTTATGAATCAGGATATAAGGATTGGTTTACGGATGATGCAAGTGTATTTGAGAATGCAGGGAATAAAATATTTCTTGTGAAAGGAAACCGAGAAAATATTAAAATAACAAATCGTGAAGATTTAATTATTGCCGAAGCATTATTGGATACTGTCTTTTAGGCTTTCTCTTTTTTCAAGTTCTTCATAGTATTTATCGTCTCTGTCTAAGGAGTTATCGTGCTTAAAAGGTTTTTTTCTGCCGAATAAATCTGTCCCGCTTTTGCGTCTTTTTCTGAAATCTATAAAGTAAGAAAATCCTGCAATGGGCATAACGAGAAATCTGTTCTTGTCCGGGATTGAAGAGTATGCGAATTTTAATCCTGCAAATCCGCTCAAATGTCTTCCGGAATATCCGTAAATTCCGAACTTGCTTTCTATTGAGTAATCATTGACAAATCCGTAGGCATACCATTTTAAGTCTGCAAAATAATTAAACGTAAAATTTATATGTCCGTCAAGCTGAACTCCGGAATACCAAATAAATCCGGGAATAAGAACGGCTGTTTCTCTGTATAATATTGATTGGTATATCAGGGGTTGTTCGCTGTCGGATAAATTTAAGGAATATTTGAATCCTAATCGTCCGGTGATAAGGTAATCTCCGGGGCTGCAATGGTCGGGCTCGTGCAGAAAATGGCTGACAAGTATTTCGCTCTGAAATGCGAGCCTGCCCGGAACCGTCGCCGATTCAGGTTCGTATTTTGTAAATGAGAAAGGAAGACGCTGATTAAGATTAAGTGCAGGTTTCGGGTAATAAAGCCCGTGCTTGGATGAGAATTGAAAATGTCTTCCGAACAGGTCAAATTTAACCCAACGTCTTTTATAAAAAATATGGGGTAATACAAAAACTCCTGCGGGATGCATAGAAACTTCATCTTTTTTGCTTATCCCGAATTTTGCAGGACGAAATAAACTCAACTCTAATTTTTTTATCGGAATTGTAAATGCAGTTCCGTCGGTTCTTAACGGATTTTGCCCGAAAGAGACATTTTCCGGTTTTACGGTCAGATAAAAAAGTAATATGAGAAATAAGGTTTTTTTCATAAAGACAGAAAGCAAAAATATTATTTTGATTGGATTTCGTCAATAAAAACGGAACAAAAATCTTTTATTGATTGTTTTATCGGGATGAATTCATAATTTAAAAACCTTTTTATTTTTTCATTTGAGCATCCGTGTTCTTGTTGTGCTGACCGCAATGTATGTTTTGTTAACCGAGGTTCTTTTCCGGAAATTAAATATCTTAAATTGTCAAAATACATTAAAGAGTAAAGCATAAAAGAGTTTGCAAAAATATACGGTCTTTTTTTGTTCAGATTATCTGCAATTTCATTAAAAAGTTCTTTAAAACTTAAATTTTCGGAATTAAGAATAAAACGTTCGCCGGAAATATCGCTTTCTGTCAGTTTTATCATAATGCTAACAACATCTCTTACATCAACAAAGCCGTTAACTCCTTTTGTGTAATATTTCATTCCCTCCCAAACGGTTTTTATAAGTCTGGGGCTTCCTTTTTCCCAATTTCCGGTTCCGAGAATTATTGAAGGGTTAACTATAACGGCATTAAGTCCTTCGGCAATTCCTCTCCAAACCTCTTTTTCCGATAAAAACTTGCTTACGGCATAACCGGATATGTTTTCGGGATCTGTCATTTCAATGTTTTCTGTCAGCAAATTGCCTTCGGTAGCATTGCCGAGTGCAGCGACCGAGCTTACGTGGCACAGTTTTTTTACAGAATTATTTAAACAGGCGTTTACGATATTTGCAGTTCCCTGAACATTATTGTAAATCATACTGCTGCGATCTTTGGGTTTGAAAGAAACAGTTGCTGCCGTGTGATAAACATAATCTGCATTTTTTACGGCGGATTCAACAGAGTTGTAGTCGGATAAATCTCCCTCAACCCAATTTATTTTTGAAAAAAGTTCTTTGTCTTTCTTCGAAATACCTGAAAATATTTTTTTTGTTATTTCCGTATTGCTTGTATCTCTTTTTAACGCTGTTATTTTGTTCTTTGTTTTTGCAAGCTCATAAAGCAGATATGAGCCTGTCATTCCGGTACCTCCGGTAACTGTTATTTTCATTTGTGCAACTTTATCTGATTATATAACGTCCTGTTCAGTAAATTAAGTATTATTTTTGCTAAAGGAAAAATATTTCTTGATTTGTCATTTTTTTAAAAGAAATTTAGTCAACTTTGCAATATAAAAGTTTAGTCTTATGTCAGAATATTTATCTGAGCCGTATCTGATACTTGTTGCTTTTTCGGCATCAATGATTATTACTGCAGTATCAATACCTTCTATAATAAAAGTTGCGTTGCTTAAGCAATTGTATGACGAGCCGAATGAGAGGACAATTCACAGCGGAAGTGTTCCTACTTTGGGGGGGATGGCAATTTTTTCCGGTTTTATGGTATCGGTTTTACTGTTTTCGGATT
This sequence comes from uncultured Chlorobiota bacterium, assembly GCA_947311125.1. Classification (GTDB taxonomy): domain Bacteria; phylum Bacteroidota; class Bacteroidia; order Bacteroidales; family JAADGE01; genus JAADGE01. The sequence continues at coordinate 2,389 of CAMZKI010000056.1, read as the reverse complement.
TTTCTCAAGTTCCGGAATTAAAATATGTTCTTGCTGCAACCGTAATTTTATTTTTTGTAGGAATTAAAGATGATATACTTGTTATAGCTCCTTTAACAAAATTGACAGGGCAAATTTTTGCAGTTTCTGTTATTGCGTTTTTTTCGGATTTGCAGTTAACAAATTTACACGGCTTTTTCGGTATAGAACATATTTCTCCTTATTTCGGTATTCCCCTTACTATTTTTGTTTACCTTGTTATAGTGAACGGGTTTAATTTAATTGACGGAATAGACGGGCTTTCTGCCGGAATAGGAGTTTCTGCAGCCGGGATATTAGGTATCTGGTTTTATTTGGCGGAAGAATATCAGTATGCTTTATTGTCTGCAGTAATTGCCGGAGCATTAATCGGCTTTTTGAGATTTAATGTTTTCAGTGTTAAGAATAAAATTTTTATGGGAGATACCGGCTCTTTGATTTTAGGACTTGTAATATCTGTTTTGATAGTCAAATTTAATGAATTAAATATTAAGCATGACTTTGAGTATGCAAAATACTCTGCTCCGGCAATATCCATTGCGGTTTTAACAGTGCCTTTATATGATACTTTGCGAGTAATGTTTATTCGCTTTTTTCAAATGAAACCGTTGTTTAAACCTGACAAACAACATATACATCATATATTCATAAAAATGGGATTAAGTCATAAGCAGGCTGTTTTGATATTGGTTATGATTAATGTTTTTTTTTCGGCGGCAGCAATGTATTTGCATAATTTGATGGGTATAAGAAGGTTAATACTTCTTATGTTGCTTTCTGCAATGATTGTTTTTTATATTCCTGTTTTGATTTTGAACATTAAGAAAAGATAAAATATCAGGACTTCTCACTATGATAAAAAAAATCCTTTTTTCGATGCTTTTGTTTGTCGGTTTTGCTTTGACAGAAACTGAATCACAGAACCTTACTCTAAATAATGATTTGAATTTTTATTATGAAAATTCCGTAAATTTTGATTCATCGTTTCATTTTACCGTAAAGCCTTACAGAAAAAAAATATTTCCGGAAAATGCGGTTGCTCAAGTAAGTGCCTCTAAAAAAATACTGTACGACTTTTTTAATAACGATATGCTTAATGTTGACAGAAAGAATATTAATATTAAAATAAATCCCGTATCTTCGTCAATGTTTTTTTATGATTTGTCGGGAAAAAAATATTTTTCTGAAATTAAGGCAGGGTTTAGTGTATTTTTTTCATATAAAAATAAGTTGTTTTTTAATTCTGATATTTTCGTATCTCAGGCTGAATTTCCTTCTTTTTTAGATTACTTACCCGATGATTACGGTATCGTTCCTTACTACGGGAAAATTTCAGATAAAAAAGGCATCGAATTAAGGTTCTTATCTTGGACAGGAGACTTAGTATATGACGCGACAGAAAATATTTCTTTTTCTGTCGGAAGGAATAAAAATTTTATCGGAAACGGCTATCGGTCCCTTTTTCTTTCAGATAACTCAAATGCTTATCCGTATTTAAAAGCTGAAGTTGACATTTGGAAAATAAAATATTTGTGGACAGCCGTAAAACTTTCGGATGTTAATATTTCCGGTTATCAAAATTCGGTAATATTGTATGATAAAGCAGCATTTATACATTATTTAAGCGTAAATTTAACAAAGCACATAAATTTTAACTTTTTTGAGGCTGTAGTAACAAACCCTTTCGATAGTGAAGGCAGGCGAATATCTTATGATGCAGTTTACTTTAATCCGGTTATTTTTTATCGCCCTGCAGAGTTCTATAACGGAACTTCCGATAACTCATTGATGGGAGCCGGATTAAATATAAGACTGCTGAAATCAACGATATTTTATTCTCAGTTTATCTTGGATGATTTGGTTATTTCTTCCTTAAAAGACGGTTCCGGATGGTGGGGAAATAAATACGGTTTTCAGGCAGGAGTTAAAGCTTATAACCTGTTTGGTGTTAAAGGATTATTCGGCAGAGGCGAAATAAACGTAATAAGACCTTATACTTACTCGCACGGGGAAGCATATGTAAATAACGGTATTGCAAATTTGAATTACGGAAACTATGCACAAGCACTTGCACATCCTTTAGGTGCAAATTTTGCTGAAGGGATTGCGGAAATTCGTTACTTAAAAGGAAGGTTTTCAGGAAAAGCAAGACTTATTTTGTCTAAAAAAGGAGAGGATACGGACACTGTCAGTATGGGCGGAAATATTTATAAATCTTATGCTTTACGACCTGATGACTACGGCATTTCATTATTGCAGGGAGAGGAAACCGACATTTCTGTTATTAATGTTTCATTTTCATATTTAATTAACCAGGAATATAATTTAATGTTTAAAACAGGTGTATATTACAGAAAAGAAAAAAATTCCG
>CAMZKI010000055.1 GCA_947311125.1 uncultured Chlorobiota bacterium | reverse complement strand
GTTATTATTGTTGCAAACTATGGCACCTTTATTGCAATTTATACGATGGCCGATGTTAAAAGGATGTGATTTGCTATGGCATTACCTGGTTTACCTTCACAACACGCTTGTCTGTGTTCTTTGATGCGTACTTCAAGACTCTTACCGGTCTCTCCGGTAGTGCCATGACATGGCACTACGTATATTCCTGAATTATTTTGAATGTTTCTTTTCCTTTGGGTTGAGTTATTTACAAGGCGTTTTCTGAGATCGTGTGAATGCTAAATTTATGATTTATAGTGAGGTAAGAAGAAAATGGTGAATGATGACAAAAATTTTAAAACCACGAGAAGAATTCACTGGAAAAAAATAAATAAATAAATAGAAAATATTGTGATGGAAAATAAAACTCAAATATAACCAAACGTGGCAAAAAAAATATATTCAAAAAATATCCAACATGAAAAAAAAGAAGCAAAGGCTTAACACGAAACACGAAAACAAAAGAAATAAGAAAAACAGAGAAGAGAACAAAAGCAAAATTAATATCGTCAAAAAAAGAAAAACCTGAAATTCCGGCACATATAAAGGCTATTGAGCGTATTAATAACCTGAAAATAAAAGAACTTCATAAAAAAGATGATTTAAAACCCTTTTATACAGAGTTAAGTAATATAATAAGATTATATGTTGAAGAACGGTTTAATATTCCTGCTTTAGAATCGGTTACAAGTGAAATTATAAATAATTTCTCAAAAACAGAATTTTCAAATACAGGCTTAGATGAAAAATTAAGAGAACTGTTATCATTATCTGATACCGTAAAATTTGCAAAAAACAAGCCCGAAGAACACGAGAATGAAATTATGTTTGAATACGCACTCTCGTTTATAAATAATACAACAGAAAAAATTAAAGAAGAAAAAACGGAAGAAAAAGAAAACTTATAATTATGACTTTTGCTCATCCTACATATTTTTGGCTGTTTATTATTCCTGCCGTAATGATATTTTGGTATATCTTTAAGAAATCAAAATCTCAGGTAAGTTTACGATATTCATCATTAAAGATTTTTGAAAATCAAAAAAAACCTTTGAAATACTACTTACGACATTTGCTGTTTTTAATCCGTTTAGCAATTATATCTTTACTTATTATTATATTAGCAAGACCTCAAGCCCAAAAACCCGAAGAAAAAATAACACAAGGTATTGATATTGTTATAGCACTTGATATTTCAGGAAGTATGCTTGCTCAAGATTTTAAACCGAACCGTTTGGAAGCATCAAAAAATATCGCAATTGAATTTGTTAACAAGCAAGAATACGACCGTATAGGTCTCGTCGTTTTTGCGGGCGAAGCATTTACTCAATGCCCCGTAACAATTGACCATAAAGTGTTGATTAATATGTTCTCGGGAGTAAAGCAAGGACTTATAGAAGACGGAACTGCAATAGGACACGGACTTGCAACTGCTGTTAATGCCCTGAAAGACAGTAATTCTAAAAGTAAAATTGTAATTTTACTGACCGACGGAGAAAATATGCCGGAAATATTGACCCTATGACAGCAGCAGATTTAGCATCAAAATATAATATAAAAGTTTATACAATAGGTGTAGGCAAAAACGGATATGCAGATATGCCGGTGCAAACAATTTTCGGCACACAAATGCAAAAAGTTGAAGTAAAAATTGATGAAGAAACCCTGAAACTTATATCCCGAAAAACAGGAGGTAAATATTTCAGAGCAACAGATAACGAAAAGCTTAAAAAAATATATGATGAAATTGACAAACTCGAAAAAAACAAAATAAAAGAAAAACTAGGGAAACACATACAAGAAGAATATATGAAGTTTCTTATACCGGCTTTGATACTATTAGTTTCTGAGATTATTTTAAAGCATACAATATTAAGAACATTACCTTAATTTCATAAATAAAATATATATTGATTAACACAATATTATGAACTTGTTTCAATTTAAAAATCCTGAATATTTTTGGCTGCTTATACTGATACCTGCATACATTTTACTTTATATAACTGCAAACTATTACAGAAAAAAAACACTAAAACGCTTAGGTAATAATGAATTAATACAAAAACTCATACCTGACTATTCGAAATACCGTATTTTATTAAAAAATATTCTTACGGGAACATCTCTTATATTTATAATTTTGGCAGCTGCCCGACCGCAGTCCGGCAACAAAGTTAAAGTTTCGGCAACAAAGAACAGAGAAATTATTTTTGCTCTCGACGTATCCAACAGTATGCTTGCACAAGACATAAAACCTGACAGACTGCACCGAGCAAAACAAATAATAAGCGAACTATACAGAAAAAATCCTTATGACAGAATGGGATTAATTATTTTTGCCGGAGAAGCTTTTGTCCAGATTCCGCTTACCTCAAATTTTTCAAATTCAGATGTTATAATGTCTTCCCTTACACCTGATATTGTTCCGGTTCAAGGAACAAACTTAAGCAGTGCAATTGAGTTAGCTGCGGGAATGCTTGATAAAAGCGATACAAAAAGTCAAAAACTTATTTTAATATTAACCGACGGCGAAAATCACGAACAAAAAGCAATAGATGCGGCAAAAGAAGCTCATAAAAACGGTATTATAATTTCAACCGCAGGTATAGGAAAAAAATCAGCAATTCCCATACCCGACTTACAAACAGGCGAATACAAAAAAGACAAAACAGGCAAAGTTATTCTGACAAAATTAAATGAAGTCTTGCTGACACAAATCGCAAATGCCGGCGGAGGAAAATACTTTGAAACAGGAAACCTCTTTAATGATATAAACAAAATTCAGCGTCAGATAAACACCCTCGGAGAAAAAGAAGGAGTTACCGAGATACAGGAATATGCCGATTTATTTCCGTATTTCATATTCACGGCTCTGTTACTTCTTACGATTGAATTTTTATTTTCAGAACGCAGAAATATAAAACTTGCAAATTCAAATCTCTTCAAAACAAATGGGGCACAAAGAAACTATAATTAACAAAACAATAGAATTTGTTGAACAAACTTTGCAAGGTGCAGAAGGTTCGCACGATAAATTTCACGTTCTGAGGGTTTGGAAAAATACAAAATTAATTCTTAAAACTGAAAAAGCAAACACTTTTGTTTGCGAACTTGCAGCACTGCTTCACGATATTGCCGACCATAAATTTCATAACGGAAATGAAGATGTGGGTTATCAAAAAGCCGAACAATTTCTAACATCATTAAATGTTAATAATAAAACTATTACACAAGTTGTTAATATTGTTAAGAATGTTTCTTTTCTCGGCGGACATAACGGAGGTAAATATTTTTCGCAAGAGTTGGCAATAGTTCAAGATGCTGACAGGTTAGATGCAATAGGGGCAATAGGAATTGCCCGAACTTTTGCATACGGCGGATATAAAAAGCGAGAACTTTACAACCCTGACATAAAACCGGTTATATATAAAAGCAAAGAAGAATACAAAAGCAGCACGGCTCCGACAATCAACCACTTTTATGAAAAATTACTGCTCCTTAAAGACAGAATGAATACGGAAACCGGAAAGAAAATTGCCGAAGAACGGCATAATTTTATGCTCTTGTTTTTAAAAGAATTTTATAAAGAGCGGGAAGGTAAATAATTTTTAATTTATAATATGAAATGTAAATATTGTTTTGCAAATAATAAAAAAGGAGAACAAAGATGTTTTTCGTGCGGTGCTCCTTTACCTTTTTTATCAAAATTAACAAAAGAAGAACAAGAAAGTTTAAAACAATACATCAGAAGTGTAGAAAATATGCTTATTAAGGCAAAAAGCAATCAAGACGGAAAAGTTGCAATGGTTCTTATCTTAACAGTTCTTCTTTGGGTTCTTATCGGTGTTTTAATGTTTATTTATTTAAACATTCATTTTATTTTCTCAATTCTTATATTGCTGGTAATCGGTTTTGTGTTTTTTATGGTTTTCGGTCTTAATATGGATAAAATTGCATACAATGCAAAGAAAAAAGAGTTTAATACAAAAATAAAATTTGATATTAAAGATTACCTGAAAGTTATGAATTTTACAACTGCTGACTTTGAAACAACGGCAGGAACTGTTTTGGATGAAAAATCTCCGTTGAATAACTTTTTGCCTGATTTGTAATTATTCCGATTTATCGGGCATTTTACATCACTTTATGTCATAATAAATCTCTTTTTACTCAATTAACATAGTAAGAGCTAAAGCAAACCCTATTGATGCAGGAGAATATCTGTTTTTAAGCTGATACGGAAAATTTAAAACTAATATAAAATTTTTTGCCTTCTCTAAAGTTATTCCTGAATTTATTGTGATATTTTCGGCATATTGCTTATGGGTAAAATCTCTGTTATAGCAAATACCTGTCACAAATTGCAGTCCGTTCGTAATAAAATATCCTGTTTCAAAATTAAAGAACACGATTAAATCCTTATGAGAATGATGGAATTTGCTCTGCAACTGACCGGTAAAATCAACACTCATTTTTTTATTTATAAGATAAGTAAAGGCTGCCCCGCCCGAATAAGAATGAAATAAAGACACTGTTTTTTCTTGACTCTGATTATCAGAATTTAAAGAGTTTTGAATTCCGGCAATAAAAGCAACTGAATATTGTTTAAAGTTAACGGCATTATATTTTATACCCCAGTTTAAGGTACTTAGGTTCACCGGAATTACTATTCCCATTTCAGTTTTAGAAGTTAAACCGTATGTAAAACGAAACCCTAAATCAGAATATACAGGTAAACTGTCTGTCATAAAAACAGAAAAACCGAACGACGGTTCGAACTCAATTTTGTCTTTAAGAACTGTTTTTGCATTAATTGCAGATAATTTTGACGCTGAAATTCCGTAAGTTTGCGAATAAATATTTACCGAAATAAAAATTGCCGACAGTAATAAAGCAAGTCCTTTTTTTTTCATTACGTACCGTTAAAATGTTTATGCAAACATAAATGCTCAAACATATTTATACAATACCGTAATTTAGGGATTTTTCGCTTTCACGAATAAAATTTCTTCAATTCAAATTTTATTTCATCGGTTTTATCACAAATTGACAAAATAAGATTTTTAAGTTTTCCTCGTTCAACCAAATCGGTAATATAATTATAGACAGGAGTTTCTTTTATCCAAAAATTTTTATTCATAAAAATCATAGGACTTGCATAACCGAAACTCAAATAATGATTTTGAGTAACCTCCTGAAAAATCTCCTGAATAGTGCCGGCACTTCCGGGTGAATAAATAATACCTCCTTTGGCAATTGTAAGCAGACCGTCTTCTCTTACACTGTTAGCAAAATATTTTGCAATTTTTGTTGCAAAAGGCGTAGGCGGCTCGTGTCCGTATAACCATGTCGGTATTCCTAAACTTTCATATTTTCCCGTATTCGGATATTTGTCAATAACCTTCATTGCCGCATCCAACCATAACCTATCTTTGTAAACAGGAGCTTTATCCAGTATCTCGAATGCACTGTCTAACTCTTTATTTGTTCTGTCAGCAAACCAAGCTCCGAGGTGTGTTGCCTCCATAGCTCCGGGTCCGCCTCCGGAAATCATTAAATAACCGTCTTCCGTAAGTTCTTTTGAGAGCTTTACAACTGTTTTATAATCATCAGAGTTACGAGCAAGACTGTGTCCGCCCATAATTGCAACAACCTTTTTTTCATCATAGTTGCTCAAAAAATCATATAAAGCATCTGTAACCGAATGGTCGTGTAAGCGGCGTGCAAGTGTTTCTTTTATGCTGACGGCTTCTTTTCCCGTCTTAATAAAATGATTGTAAACGATTTTATCAAAAGTGTTTTCATAAGTTTCCGGTTTGCCGAGTTCGTATTTCCCGTAAAGGTCATCTTTATCATACAAGCGATTGAGATAAATATTATACGGAACATCTAATTTCGGAAAAATATAATTTTCTTTTTCTGTATGTTGCTTAATTTTTTCGGTCATTTTACATCCCAGAAACAAACAGTTGCTGAAATAAAAACGAGAAATTTCTTCTTCAAATTCTGTTAAATCAACATCTTGAAAAGCAACTTTATCAATTATGCCTCCGTGTTTTCGAAATAAGTTTTTTAATTCTGTTTGAGTTTCTATTTCTGCGTACTTCATTTTAAAATATATATTCTGAAATAGAAACTCAAACAGAATTAAAAAACTTATTTCGAAAACACGGAAGCATAATTGATAAAGTTGCTTTTCGAGATGTTGATTTAACAGAATT
>CAMZKI010000054.1 GCA_947311125.1 uncultured Chlorobiota bacterium | reverse complement strand
CTTAAGAAACGGTCGGCTTCAATAATGAAAACATACTGTTCGTTTCTTTGAACCCATTCGGCTTGTATAATTTTGCAAATATTGGTTTTAGTATCTGTATGAAGTTTAGAGAAGCTTGTAAAATCGTTGTATTCGAATAATATTTTTGCAAAACGGTTCATTTTATCAAAATCAAGCTTGTCGTAAATATAAAGAGATGTTTCGGTTAAGAAAGGATTCTTTTTTTGATGAATTCTATATTCATATGTTCTTGATATTGCAGAAAATCTTGCGTGTAAAGTTTCATTTACTTTAAATATTTTATGGATGGCGATGTCTTTGTCTAAAAAAGAATTTAGTCTGAAAATGAGTTTCGGTATGTTCGGTATGTTTTTAATTACCTTAAAATGAGCAATATAATTCAATGCGTGGACACCCGTATCTGTTCTTCCCGCACCTGTTATTTCAATATCTTCTTTTAAAATTAAAGAAAATGCTTTTTGCAAAATTTCTTGAATCGTAACGGCATTGGGTTGAATTTGCCATCCGTGATATTTTGTTCCTTTATACGATAATTTTACAAAGTATCTTGCCAAATTTTTCAGTTTAAATTTTTGACGATTTCGAACGTATCTTTTGCTATTACGAGTTCTTCGTTTGTGGGAACAACCACAATTTTTGTCTTTGAATTTTCGGAAGAAATGACAGCTTCTTTCCCTCTTGTTTTATTTTTTTCCGAATCAAGTTCTATTCCTGCAAATTCAAGTCCGTTGCAAATATCTTGTCTTAATTCAACGGCATTTTCGCCTATTCCTCCGGTAAAAATAAGCACATCGGCACCTCCGAGAGCTGCCGCATAAGCTCCTATGTATTTTTTTACTCTGTATGCGTACATTTTAAGTCCGAGTTTTGCTCTTTCATTACCTTCTTCTGCCTTTTCTTCTATTTCTCTCATATCCGAAGATACTCCGGTAACGCCCAGCATTCCGCTGAATTTGTTTACCAAAATTGATGATGTTTCCAGTCCGATTTCTTCTTTTCGCATAATAAAAGTAAGAGCACCTATATCCAGATCTCCGGAGCGGGTTCCCATTATTAAGCCTTCAACAGGGGTAAAGCCCATTGACGTATCCAGTGATTTGCCGTTTTTTATTGCAGCAAGTGAGGCTCCGTTGCCGAGGTGGCAGGAAATTATTTTAATATTATCGCTTTTTTTATTTAAGATTTCGCAAACTCTTGATGATACATATCTGTGAGACGTTCCGTGAAATCCGTATCTTCTTATTTTATATTTTTTATACAGAGAGTAGGGTATGCCGTACATAAAAACATGAGGTTCCATACTTTGATGAAAAGCAGTGTCGAAAACGGCAACTTGAGGCACTTCTGGCAGCAGGTTTTTTAAAGCGTATATTCCTTTAAGATTTGCGGGGTTATGAAGCGGGGCAAGTTCAATGTTTTTTTCAAGAACCTTGATAACTTCTTTGTTTATAAAAACGCTGCCGCTGAAGTCTTCTCCTCCGTGGACTACTCTGTGCCCTACGGCACTTATTTCATTTAATGATTTTAAAGCTCCGTGTTTTTTGCTGCTTATAACTCCGAGTATATATTCTACACCTATTTTGTGATCAAGGACATCTCCTTCAAACTTCACCTTTTTTCCGTCAGTTTTTTTTAACATTAAGAATGAGCCTTTCATTCCAACTTTTTCAACAATACCCGTTGAAAGAACTTTTTCTCTTTTCATATCAAAAAGTTCAAATTTTATTGATGAACTGCCGCAGTTAAGTACTAATATATTCATTATTTCGATATTGTTTCAAATTAAAAATTGATTTCTTTTTTGGTATCTTTTATTTTATGTCCTTGTTCGTCATATTTATAAAATCCTTCGCAAGTTTTTCTTCCGTAATGTTTTGCTCTTACCAGCTTTTTTATAACGGGAGAGGGTTTATATTTTTTGTCTCCGAATTCGCCGTAAAGGTTGTCCATCCATCTTACCACTCTGTCCAGGCCTATTTTATCCGCCATTTCAAAAGGTCCCAATGACATTCCTAATCCTTTTTTCATCACAAAATCAATATCTTCTTTTTTTCCAACTCCTTCCATTAAAAGTTCACAAGCTTCACTGATTAAACTGACACCGAGACGAACACTTATAAGTCCGGGAGATTCCTCAACCGATACGGGAACTTTATTTATGAGTTTAGCAAATTTTTTTACGTTGTTACTTATTTCATCCGTAGTGTAAAGACCTCTTACAATTTCAACAATTTGAGCATCCGGAGATGCTGTCGAAAAATGCAGGCTCACACATCTTTCGGGGTGTTTTAAGTCGGCAGAAAGTTCGGTTATGACTGAAGATATTGAGTTTGTAGCAATAATTGTATCTTTACTTACATTTTCTTCTATATTCTTGAAAACGGCTTGCCTTATATCTTTACTGAATTCTCTTGTTTTTGAAAGTATTGCCTCTACAACTAAATCGCAGTCTTTGAAGTCTTTGTAGTGCAAAGTTCCTGAGATCTTTGATAATATCAGTTTTTTTTCACCGGGAGTAAGCCCCCAATGATTTATTTTTTCGTCAAGTTGCTCTTCAAGTTCTTTAAATGCTTCTTTTATTTTCTTTTCCGATAATTCTAAGAATACTACTTCAATACCTCGGGAGGCAATCATAAGAGTGATGCTTTGTCCGGTGGTACCGCAACCTACAACTCCTACTTTTGAAAACTTCATTTTGGGTCTGTCATCCTTGCTTAAAGCGTAGTTTTCAATAGATTCTGTTAATATTTCTGACATATTTATGTATTTTAATGTTTTATTTTCCTGTGTAAAAGCAATTCTTTACATTGCTGCTTGATTTGCCGTAATAGCAATAAGGTTTACGATATCGCTTACGGAACAGCCTCTGGACAGGTCGTTTACGGGTGCAGCCATTCCTTGTAAAACAGGTCCTATGGCTTCTGCTCCGGCTAATCTTTGAACTAACTTGTAGGATATATTCCCTGATTGCAAATCAGGAAAAACAAGGACATTTGCTTTCCCGGCAATTTTGCTGTCAGGAGCTTTCTTTTTACCTATTGTTTCAATAATTGCTGCATCAGCCTGTAATTCTCCGTCAATTTGCATATCCGGTGCTGATTTTTGTGCAATTTTTGTTGCCTTTTGAACTTTTTCAACTAATTCGTGAGAAGCACTTCCTTTTGTTGAAAAACTAAGCATTGCAATTTTGGGTTCAATTCCTGCAATTGCTCTTGCTGTTTTTCCGGTTGAAACGGCAATTTGTGCAAGTTCTTCAGCAGTAGGGTCAGGATGAACGGCACAGTCTGCGAACAGCATTAATCCGTTTTTTCCGAAATTTTTGTCTTTCATAAACATTAAAAATGCACCTGAAACAACATTTACACCCGGTGCTGTTTTTATATATTGAAATGCCGGCAGAAGCACGTTTCCCGTGGCATTGGCAGCACCTGCAACTTCTCCGTCGGCATCTCCGGCTTTAATCATCATAATGGAGAAATATAAAGGATTTTGCAGTAATTCTAATGCTTTTTCTTTGAACATTCCTTTGTGTTTGCGAAGTTCAACCATTAAGTCTGCGTATTTTTCGGTATTTTGAGAAGATTCAAAGTCAGTAATCAGTAATTTTTCGATATTTTTAAGATTTAAACGTTTCGCGTCTTTTAAAACGTTGCTTTTGTTCCCTATCAATATTATTTCTGCAATTTTTTCTTTTGTTACAATATCTGCAGCTTTAAGAGTTCTTTCGTCAAAGCTTTCGGGCAATACAATTCTTTTTTTTAGTGATTTAGCATTTTGTTTTTATTTTCCATTTGTATTCATATGTATTTACTCTGCTGATTTCTTGGATTATTCTTCTGTTCATCATATTTACTCGTTTGGAGGGGTGGGTAATAATTTGTGTTACGTCATCTGCGAAGATGACATCTATACAGCCAGGTCCTGCAGCTGGGAGATTGTTTGTGTACAGTAGGAATAGCGTGGGTGATATTATTGATCCCTGCGCAACTCTACTTTCTAGGCTTATTGCAGGGCCGGTGAAGGAATTTATTTTAGTTGTAGCTCTCCGATTATCACACAAATTACATAGCAACTTCTCAAATATATTGGGAAGCTCCAGTTCTAGTATATTAAATTTCAAACCATTGTGCCAAATTTTGTCAAACGCCTTGCTTATGTCTCGGCATATTATAACACACTGTTCTTTTTTCTT
>CAMZKI010000053.1 GCA_947311125.1 uncultured Chlorobiota bacterium | reverse complement strand
TTTTAAGAATAAGTATTTAAATTAATAAAAAATTGAAATATTACATAACAGTAGGAGAAGCATCAGGAGATTTGCACGCATCAAATCTTATGAAAGAACTTAAAAAAATTGATGATAATGCCGAATTCAGGTATTCGGGAGGTGATTTAATGAAAAAACAAGGCGGAACTCTTGTGCGTCATTATAAAGATACGGCATATATGGGATTTATTGATGTGTTTATGCATCTGCCCGCTATAATGAAAAACATTAAGTATATAAAACAAGATATATTAAATTATAAACCTGATGTTGTTATTCTTGTTGATTATCCGGGGTTTAATTTAAGAATAGCAGAATTTGCACATAAAAACGGTTTAAAAGTTTACTATTATATTTCTCCTAAAATTTGGGCTTGGAAGCAGTCTCGTGTTCATAAAATAAAAGCATTCACAGATAAAATGTTTGTTATCTTTCCTTTTGAGAAAGATTTTTACAAAAAATACAATTATGAAGTTGAATATGTCGGAAATCCGATTATAGATGCAGTTAACATTGAAAACAGGAATATCTCGGAGTTCAGAAAAAAATACAACTTGTCAGAAAAAAAAATAATAGCTTTACTTCCGGGGAGCAGAAAACAAGAATTGAAACATAATTTTCCGGTAATGCTTAAAGTTTCGGAAAATTTTCCCGACTGTCAGTTTGTAGTTGCTGCTGCCGGGTCTCTTGATAAAGAGTTATTTATGAAATATATTAAAACCAAAGATATTACCTTGGTTTATAATGATACCTACGAACTTCTCAAACATTCCGATGCGGCAATAGTAACATCAGGAACCGCAACATTGGAAACTGCAATTTTTAATATTCCGGAACTTGTATGTTACAGAGGAGAACACATATCCTATCAAATTGCAAAACAACTCGTAAAAGTTGATTATATTTCTTTAGTAAACTTGGTAATGCGAAAAGAAGTAATAAAAGAATTTATTCAATACAATATGACTGTTGAAAATATTACCGAAGAATTGAAACTTATTCTTGAAGATAACGTATATCGTGATAATATGTTGAATAATTTTGATGAACTTCGCAAAAAACTCGGAGGAAAAGGTGCATCGGAAAGAACGGCAAAAATTATTATTGAAAGTCTGAAAAAATAAACATTATAATTTATCGCAACTTATTCCGACATACAACCGACATTGTTCGGCGGCTGAATGTTCTTAAAAAACAAGAGAAAGACCTCTATCTTTACATTTTTAAAACTCTGAACTTTATGAAACAAACTTTATTAACAATACCGATTTTGTTGTCTTCAATTTTAATTGTTTTCGGACAAGCATTACCTGTCGGTCTTGACGGAAAATTTGATGATTGGACAAACGAAGCATCATCATATACAGATACGCAAAATGACGGGGCGGCATTCGATTTACTTTCTTTTAAAGTTGCAAATGACAGTAATTATTTATTTATACAAATTGTCGTTGACAAAGAAATTCAACTTAATTACGGTAACAACCTGTATCTTGAGATTGATACCGACAATAATCCGGCAACAGGATATCAGGTTAACGGCATAGGAGCAGAACTCGGTATTAATTTCGGAACAAAAACATTTTATTTTAATACTACATCGGGAACAACGGAAATTTCACCTTACGACATAGGGTTTATTGCTTTACCTACGGTAACTTCAGATACTTTTGAAATTGCAATAGACAGAAATGCAGTTCCGGACGGAACAAATCAATTGTTTACAAGTAATACTATTAAAATTTGCTTTAAAGACGACAACACCGGGGGCGATTATATGCCTGATGAAGGAACAACATTTTCATATACTTTTGATAACAGTTCAGTCGGGAATTATAATTTTATTAATCTCGAAAAAAACAATGAAAACGATATCCGTTTAATGACATACAATACTCTTTATGACGGACTAATAAGCGGTGATAATGAGAGGGTTTCTGCGTTTCAACGTATAATTACGGCAGTAAATCCGGATATAATCACCTTTAACGAATGTTGGAATACAACACAATATCAAGCACAAAATCTTCTTAATTCTTGGCTGCCTTTACAGGGAAACAATTGGACTTGCGTTAAAAATGATGCCGGAAACATTACATGTTCAAAATTTCCTGTAACAGATTATTATACGATAGACCCTACATATATAAACAGAGTTACTGCTAATATAATAGACTTACCGGATTTATATCCGAAGGATTTTTTAGTTATTAATTCACATTTTAAATGTTGCAGTGATGATGATACAAGACAAAAACAAGCTGATGCAATTATAGAATTTATAAAAGACGTTAAAAATTCCGGCGGAAGTATTACACTGCCTTACGGAACACCCTTTGTAATAAGCGGAGATTTGAACTTGGTCGGCTTATCTCAACAACTTACAACACTGTTAACAGGAGACATTGTCGATAATTATAATTTCGGAGATGATATAAAACCTGACTGGGATAATACAGATTTAACCGATATTATTGCTTTTCATACCGACAAAAGAATTGCCGTAACAATTCGAGATGAAAACAGTTCTTATTGGCCGGGCAGAATAGATTATGCCATAGCATCAGATATAGGAGCAACAGTATCAAAAACTTTCATTATAGACACGGAAGAAATGTCTGCTGACAGGTTAAATCAATTCGGGCTTCAAACTAACGATACAAAAATTGCTTCTGACCATCTGCCAAAAATTACGGATTTTATAATTGATGATATCCAAAATATTTCTAAAATAAATGATATAAAAATTGACCTTTATCCAAATCCTTCTTTTAATAAAGAATTTATGCTGAGTTGCCCGGATGAACAAAAATTAGGAAACATAACCGTTGTAAATGTTACGGGACAAGTTGTTTATACGAAATATACAACAGAAAATAAAATAAAAATAAATCTTTCATCTTTTCCTTCCGGAATTTACTTTGTCAAAATTAAATCTTCCGGCAAAAATATTTTGCTGAAACTGATTTTAGTATAAACTCCGGTTACTTTTATTCCTCTTAACCGGCAAGAAACAAATTGAAATTATATATCAGAAAAAGATGCCTGAAAACACAAGCATCTTTTTTTGCAATTAGTATATTAAATTATACTTTTGTAAATTGTCTGAAAATTTATTTATAAATAAAATATAATTGAAAATGAGTAAAATGAAAAGAGTTTATACTTTCGGAAATAAACAAGCCGAAGGAAAAGCCGAAATGAAAAATTTGCTTGGAGGGAAGGGAGCAAATCTTGCCGAAATGAACCTTATAGGAGTACCTGTACCTCCGGGGTTTACCATTACAACAGAGGTTTGTACAGAATACAACAAATTGGGTAAAGATAAAGTAGTGGAACTTCTTAAAGAAGAAGTAGAGAAAGCCGTTGAATATGTTGAAAATATAATGGGAACCAAATTCGGTGACAAAAAAAATCCGTTATTGCTTTCAGTTCGTTCCGGTGCAAGAGTTTCAATGCCCGGAATGATGAATACTGTTCTGAACTTGGGGCTAAACGAAGAAGCTGTTGAAGGAATTACTGAAAAAACAGGAAATCCTCGTTTTGCTTGGGACTCATATCGCAGATTTGTTCAAATGTACGGAGATGTTGTTCTCGGAATGGAACCCGAATCAAAAGAAGATATAGATCCGTTTGAAGAAATAATGGAGCAAGTTAAAGAAGCAAAAGGTGTAAAAGATGATACACAATTAGGCGTTGAAGATTTGAAAGAACTTGTAGTTAAGTTTAAAGCTGCCGTTAAAAAACAAACAGGACACGACTTTCCGGATAATCCTTGGGAGCAATTATGGGGTGCGGTTATGGCTGTTTTTGACAGTTGGAATACCGACAGAGCCATTTATTACAGAAAAATGAATAAAATACCTGAAGAGTGGGGGACCGCCGTAAATGTTCAGGCAATGGTATTCGGAAATATGGGAGAAAACTCAGCAACAGGTGTTGCCTTTACGAGAGATGCCGGAACCGGTGAAAATATTTTTAACGGCGAATATTTAATTAATGCACAAGGTGAAGATGTTGTTGCAGGAATAAGAAC
Source organism: uncultured Chlorobiota bacterium (assembly GCA_947311125.1). GTDB lineage: Bacteria > Bacteroidota > Bacteroidia > Bacteroidales > JAADGE01 > JAADGE01. The sequence continues at coordinate 4,277 of CAMZKI010000053.1, read as the reverse complement.
TCCGCAGCAAATTACCCTGGAAGGTTCAAAAAGATGGGCTGAACTTGCAAAAGTATCCGAAGAAGAAAGAGCTTCAAAATACCCTTCTCTTGAAGAGAGAATGCCTGAGCAGTATAAAGAACTTAATGAGATACAAGACAAACTCGAGAAGCATTACAAAGATATGCAAGACCTTGAGTTTACTATTCAAGACGGTAAACTTTGGCTGCTCCAAACACGTAACGGAAAACGAACAGGTGCTGCAATGGTAAAAATAGCCGTTGATATGTTGAAAGAAGGTATGATTGACGAGAAAACAGCAATTATGCGTCAAGAACCCGAAAAATTGGACGAACTTCTTCATCCCATTTTCGAAAAAGAAGCAATAGCAGGTGCAAACGTCATAGCTAAAGGTTTACCTGCATCACCGGGTGCAGCTACGGGGCAGATTGTTTTCTTTGCAGACGAAGCCGATAAATATGAAAACAGTATTTTAGTTCGTATTGAAACATCTCCCGAAGACCTTGAAGGTATGAATGTTGCAAAAGGAATTTTAACAGAGAGAGGGGGAATGACATCTCATGCAGCGGTCGTAGCAAGAGGTATGGGTAAATGCTGTGTTTCCGGTGCAGGTGAAATAAAAATAGATTATAAACAAAGAACCTTAACAACCGGCGGTATTACCTTTAAAGAAGGAGATTGGATTTCTCTTAACGGATCTACGGGCGAAGTTTATGAAGGGAAAACAGCAACGATAGATCCTGAAGTGGGCGGAGATTTTGCCGCATTGATGGAACTTGCAGATAAATATGCACGTATGTATGTCAGAACAAATGCCGATACACCTAAAGATTCTGCCGTGGCACGAAACTTCGGAGCAAAAGGAATAGGTCTTACAAGAACCGAGCATATGTTCTTTGAAGGAGAAAAAATTATTGCAATGCGTGAAATGATTCTTGCCGAAGACGAAGAAGGACGACGAAAAGCCCTGGATAAATTATTGCCGATTCAAAGAAAAGATTTTGAAGGTATTTTTGAAGCAATGCAGGATTTGCCTGTTACAGTTCGTTTACTTGACCCGCCTTTACACGAATTTGTGCCTCACGACGAAAAAGGACAAAAAGAAATGGCAGAAGTCATGGGTGTAAGTGTTGAGGTTATCAAACAAAAAGTTGAAGATTTAAAAGAAGTTAACCCTATGCTCGGGCACAGAGGCTGTCGATTAGGAAATACATACCCGGAAATTACGGAAATGCAAACACGGGCAATCATTGAAGCAGCTCTTAACTTAAAAGAAAAAGGAATAAAAGCTTATCCTGAAATTATGATTCCTTTAACAGGAACTTTGGCTGAAATGAAAATGCAGGAAGAGATAGTCAGAAAAACTGTTAAAAAAATATTTGAAGAAAGAAACGATTCTATAGATTACCTTGTAGGCACAATGATTGAGATACCTCGTGCCGCACTTACAGCCGATGAAATTGCAGAATCTGCAGAGTTCTTTTCTTTCGGAACCAATGATTTAACACAGATGACTTTCGGGTATTCCCGTGATGATGCAGGCAAATTTTTGCCGATTTATATCGAAAAAGGTTTGTTAAAACATGATCCGTTTGAAGTTTTGGATCAAACAGGTGTAGGTCAACTGGTTGAAACAGCAGTTAAAAAAGGTCGCCAAACACGTCCGGACATTAAACTCGGTATTTGCGGTGAACACGGAGGCGAACCGTCATCTGTTGAATTTTGTCACAGAACAGGACTTGATTATGTAAGTTGTTCTCCTTATCGCGTGCCGATTGCAAGACTTGCGGCAGCACAAGCGGCAATCAGAGAAACTTTATAATTAATAAAAAACGCAGTAGAATTAGAAAGACAAGTCATATCGGCTTGTCTTTTTTATGCTAATATTAAAAAAATGAAAGATGTTGTTGTTTCCGGCTCAGATAATTAAGATAAGTGAAAATAATTTTAAGAAAGTTGCTTGTTTTTAAAAAATTATCATACCTTTGTTTTTTTTAATACTTATTTTTACAATACAATGAAAAAAGGAACAGTAAAATTTTTTAATGATTCCAAAGGTTTTGGTTTCATTATCGACGAAGAATCAAAAAGTGAATACTTCGTACACGTATCAGGTTTAGTTGACGAAATTCGTGAAGGCGATGACGTTGAATTTGAATTAACCGAAGGAAGAAAAGGTTTAAATGCAATAAATGTAAAAGTACTTTAATATTTATTACCTAACTTTTTTGAAAACAGCCCGCCGTATTTCGGCGGGTTTTTTCTTGCCATAAAAAAGAGATTAATACAGTATAAATTCTTTGATATCAAACCTTATCAAAGAAATAACTTTTACTGCTCTCTGTGTTATTTATCAAAAAAACGCTTTTTTTATAAAAAATATATCACTAATTAGCTTAAAAAAAGTATATTACAAATTTTTAACTCATTTAATTTGATATTATGAAATATTTAAAATTGTTCGGATTTTTTGTAATTTATTCTTTATTTTTATTTTCAGGCTGCGAATCAGTTGACGGTGCACAGAAAGCAGCTGACAGTTTTTTTGAAGCCTATAATAATGTTGATGAAAAAAAGATGGATAATATTTTAGATAAAGAATCCGTTATTGATGCCGGTATTAAAAATGATTTTTACGATGTTTTTTTAAAGCATCAAGAAGCATTCGGTAAAATTACAAATTATGAAAGATACGGCTTTTCAACAAAATCTGATGACGGGCTTACTACCGTAACTTTAAAATTTAAATGTGAAACAGAGCAGGGAACAACTGTTTATGAAAAATTAAAGTTTGTAAAAAGAGGGGATGAATACAAAGTTTATGAATATGTTTTCAATACGGTACAATCAGAAACAGACAAAGAATAATAGGATATATTAAGAAAACAAAAGCAGCAGGAATTAAAAAAACTTTATCCTGTTTTTTTAAAAAAGTATTAATATTGCAGAAACTTATAAATTAAAAAGATATGAAAAAAATAATACTTATTATTTTGGTGCTTACAAGTGTAAATATTTATGCCCAAAAAGATTCTAAGAAGACATATTATTATTACAACCAAAAATTCGGAGAACAATACGGAGTTAATCTGACAGCAAAAAACATTGTTTCTACGACGGAGTATGTTAAATTAGGGCTTGAAATCATTAATGATACCGAAAGCTTTCTGTTGTTTGAAAAAGATAAATGTAAATTTGTTGTTGACGGTAATTCCTATTTTCCGAGAAAAAAGAAAAAAGGTGATATAATTTTTCCGAATTCAAAAAGAGTTATTACGGTAAAATCTGCAGGTGAAACAAATTACTTAACAGAAGACATCGATTTTAAGCCGGGCGGGTTTTATACATTTTCTGCTGAAGGAAAAGTTGTTGAGACAGAGCCTTTTCACTTGCCTCCGAACAGAAACGAAATTAATAACGGCATATTTAAAATAAATATGCTGAAATTAAAAAAACAAACAGATGAAACAGTTGTGCAGTTTCGTTGCACTTATACAGGAGACAAAATCGGACTTATAAAACCCTCAAACTGTGTACTCAGAACAGAAAACGGGAAAGAATGGGCTACGGTAAATTCTAAAGAAAAAATTAAAGTTCTGCAAAAAAATGATAAAGTTAAATTCACCGTAACTTTTAAAATTCCCGGAAAAATAACTGATATGCAATTTGCTGAGATGGACATTGTTTGGAAAAATACTTTCAGCGAATCTGAATTAAAACAGTTGAATTTTGATATTCAACATTTTAATTTAGACAGGAATAAAACGAAGAATAAATAACTTACGTTCAGACATATATTCCCTGCAGAACAGGTAAATAACGATAACGTTGCAAGTTTTATACTTTTTTGTTTTTGTCATTTTTTTAGTTTTTTCAGCATTTTTGTTATATATTTACAGTAAATTTAAACGTCGAAAATTAAGACATTGACAATCTTCAGGTATATTTTAAAGTTGCTGAAAAAGAATAATGAATTTGCAGACACTGAGCCGCTTCAGCAGTCGCTTATGCTCAGTTTTGTTTTATTTATTTCGGCATTAACAAGTTTCGTTTTTTCACTTGCTCATTTATTCTTTTTTGAAAGGGACATAGGTTATGTCTTGTTTGCCTTTTTTGTAATTTTTATTTTACTTCTGATATTTTTTAAAATTACAAATAAATATACCGTAGTTTCTTCCTTCACTATTGTTGTTATGACAATACTTTTCTCTATAATAGTTTTATTAGGAGCAGGAAGTAAAACAGGGATTATGTGGGGTATTACTTTTCCTGTTATA
>CAMZKI010000052.1 GCA_947311125.1 uncultured Chlorobiota bacterium | reverse complement strand
TATTTCAATTGCTTTATCCAATTGTTCCTGTAATTTTCCTATCGGTTCTTCAAAGTCAAGTAAAATCATTTATCTTTGTTTTTTAATTAGAGTTTGTAAATTTATAAACTTCAATTAAAATTTATAAATTTACAAACTCTAATTAAAAAACAAAGATAAATGATTTTACTTGACTTTGAAGAACCGATAGGAAAATTACAGGAACAATTGGATAAAGCAATTGAAATAGGCGAAGAATCCGGTGTTGATGTCAGCAAAACCATCAAAGACCTGAAAAGCAAAATTGATAAAACCAGAAAAGAAATTTACTCAAATCTTACTCCCTGGCAAAGAGTGCAAGTTTCACGTCACCCGGAACGGCCTTATACCCTGGATTATATTAAATATTTAACAGGCGGAGATTTTATCGAACTTCACGGCGACAGAGGCGTAAAAGACGATAAAGCAATGGTGGGCGGTTTCGGAAATGTTGACGGAAAAACATATATGTTCATAGGACAACAAAAAGGATACGACACCAAAAGCCGACAATACAGAAATTTCGGTATGGCAAATCCCGAAGGTTATCGCAAAGCTTTAAGGCTTATGAAACTTGCCGAAAAATTCAACAAACCCGTTGTAACTTTGATAGATACACCCGGAGCATATCCCGGACTGGAAGCAGAAGAAAGAGGACAAGGTGAAGCAATAGCAAGAAATATATATGAAATGTTTCGATTAAAAGTTCCCGTTGTATGCATAATAATAGGAGAAGGAGCATCCGGCGGAGCTATAGGAATAGGTGTGGGAGACAAAGTTTTAATGCTTGAAAATACTTGGTATTCGGTAATATCACCGGAGTCATGTTCTTCAATTCTTTGGAGAAGTTGGGAACACAAAGAAAAAGCTGCCGATGCACTGAAACTTACTGCAGAAGATATGCTTGCCAACGGTTTAATAGACGGAATAATAAAAGAACCTCTCGGGGGGGCTCACGTAAACAGAGAAGAAATTTATAAAAGAGTAAAATCAACAATAATTAAAGAAGTTGCAGAACTTGAAAAAACAGATGCTCTCGAAAGAATAAAAAAACGTGAACAAAAATATATCAACATAGGTGTCTATAATGAATAACTATTAACGTAAATATTATCAATCAGATATAAGAGACAGTCTAAAAAACTGTCTCTGTCTGTCTTAAAAGACGAATAACTAAAATGGCAAAACAAGCAACAAGAACATACAAAAAAAATCCTGTTTTTGAAATAAACGAACAACTCGGCAAACTGCCTCCCCAAGCAACGGATATTGAGATGGACGTTCTTGGCGCATTAATGCTTGAACGCGGAAAAGATATTGCAGTTCTGGATATTTTAAAGCCTGAAAGTTTCTATAAAACCGAGCATCAAAAGATTTTTAAAGCTATTAAAGACCTGTCAGAAAATCACCAACCGATTGATTATCATACTATTATAGAAAAATTAAAACAAAACGGCGATTTAGACGAAGTAGGCGGACCGGCTTTTGTCGTCAGCCTGTCTTCTCGTGTAGGAACAGCTGCCCATATTGAGTACCATGCAAAAATAATTGCCGAAAAATTTATAAAAAGAGAGCTTATCCGTATAAGCTCCGAAATCCAGTCGCGTTCATATAATGACGGAGAAGACGTTCAGGAAATACTTGAGTTTTCACAACAAAAAATGTTCGATTTAGCACTGGGCTCAGTAAACAAAGAAGCTGTTCAAATTGACACCGTTATGAACGAAGCTATTCAGCAAATAGAAGAAGCAAAAAACCGCGAAGACGGGTTAAGCGGAGTTCCCTCAGGTTACTCATCTCTTGACCGAGTAACATCAGGATGGCAAAATTCTGACTTAGTCATCATTGCCGCCCGTCCGTCAATGGGTAAAACAGCTTTTGTGCTTTCAATGGCTAGAAATATGGCAGTAAACCACAACAAAGCTATTGCCCTGTTTTCTTTAGAGATGTCTTCGGTTCAACTTGTTATGCGTCTTATATCTGCCGAAACAGAACTCGGAAGCGAAAAACTCAGAAGCGGAAAACTCGAAAATCACGAATGGCAACAATTAGAATATAAAATTAAAAACCTTGAAAAAGCACGAATTTTTATTGACGATACACCTGCAATCGGATTAAACGAACTGCGTTCAAAATGCCGAAAATTAAAAACACGCGAAAATATTGATTTAGTAGTAATTGACTACTTACAACTAATGAGCGGAACTGCAGAAACACGAGGGAACAGAGAGCAGGAGGTAAGTATGATTTCTCGCGGGCTTAAAGCAATAGCTAAAGAACTTAACCTTCCGATTATTGCCTTGTCTCAGTTAAACCGTTCGGTAGAAATGCGTTCCGGCAACAAAAGACCCCAACTGTCAGACCTGAGAGAATCAGGTGCAATTGAACAAGATGCCGATATTGTTATTTTCATACACAGACCCGAAAAAATGGGAATAACCGAAGATGAGAATCAAATGCCTACCAAAGGTGTAGCACAAATTATTATAGCAAAACACAGAAACGGAGCAGTTACCGATGTTAATTTACGTTTCCGCGAAGAATTTGCACGCTTTGAAGAACCTGACGAAAACTTTATTCAACCGCTTGACGAATTAACGGGAAACATTGCAACCCTCGAATCAAAAATGAACAACAGCGAAGATGATTTTTTTGATAACTCCGATATTTCTTTTCCTGATATTACTTTTGATAATAATAATGAAGACGAACCGTTTTAATACCAAACTCACACTAAGAAAATGAAAAAAACAGGTTTTATTCTGATTTTTGCTTTTATATTTAAAATTACCTCCGCAAGCGTAATTCTTATCCCTATGGATGAAAACCAAAAAAACCATCTCAAAGCATACGGAATAGCCTATTGGGTTTTACAAAACGGACTTGAAATCAATTGGTTACTAAACTACAGAGGAGGAAGTTTCAGTATGGATTACGCAAAAGACATTACCGATGAATGCACAATAAGAGGCGTAAGTTACGAAGTTATAAGTAATGCGGAAATATCTTTAATTTATGATAAAATAGCAAGTCCGGAAGTAAATATGGACAAAATGAAGCTTGAAAAAGCTCCGAAAATTGCCGTTTACGCTCCGGAAACAATACAGCCCTGGGACGATGCCGTTACCCTCGTTTTAACATATGCCGAAATTCCCTATACAAGAATTTATGACAAAGAAATAGTAAACGGAGAATTATCAAAATATGACTGGCTGCACCTTCATCACGAAGATTTTACGGGACAATACGGTAAATTTTACGGAGCCTATCGTTATGCAACGTGGTACAGAGATAATAAAAAGAAAGCCGAAACTGATGCCTCTGCATTAGGATTTAATAAAGTTTCCAAACTAAAACTATTTGTTGCAAAACGCATAAAAGAATACATATTTTCCGGAGGCTTTTTATTTGCAATGTGCTCGGCAACCGACACTTACGACATTGCCCTTTCGGCAGAAAATACGGACATCTGCGAAACTATGTTCGACGGCGACCCTGCAGACCCCGATTGCCAAAAAAAACTGGAATATTCAAAAACTTTGGCTTTTAAAGATTTTAAAATCAGCAGAAATCCTATGGAATACGAGTTTTCGGATATTGACGTAACAACGACACGAAAAGTAAACCAAGAAAATGACTTTTTTACCTTATTTGATTTTTCTGCAAAATGGGACCCGGTCCCTACAATGCTGTGTCAAAATCATACTAAAATTATAAAGGGATTTATGGGGCAAACTACGGCTTTTAATGAAGACCTTATAAAATCAAATGTTTTGGTAATGGGAGAACTGAAATCTAAAAATGAAGCACGCTACATACACGGAGAATTCGGGAAAGGCACATGGACTTTTTACGGAGGACACGACCCCGAAGATTATCGCCATTTCGTAGGCGACCCGAAAACAGACTTAAATATGCACCCAAACTCCCCCGGCTACAGACTTATTTTAAATAATATACTCTTTCCGGCAGCAAAAAAGAAAAAACGTAAAACATAAAAAAAATTCTCATTACGGGATACGTAAATATTTATGAAGCTGAACCGATAAATTCCATTTAGGATTTTTTTTAACATATTCAATTATCTTAGGAGTATTATCCTCTCTCCTGCTCCACTCCGGCTGAAGATACAGTTTGCAGTTCTTTGACACTTTATCAGAACATTCCTCAGCCCAAAGTAAATCGGTATCATCAAAAACAATAATTTTCAGTTCATCGGCTGTAAGATAATTTTCGTCAGCAGGCGGTTTTTGTTTCTTAGGCGAAAGACATATCCAATCCCATTTTCCGCTCATAGGATAAGCACCCGAAGTTTCTATAAAAGTTTGCAATTCCTCTTCTTTTGCTTTTTTACAAAGATAGTCAAGATTATAACTTAAAGGTTCGCCTCCGGTAACTACTATAGATTTAGCTTCCGAAAGGTATGCTTTTTCAATAATATCATCCGTATCAGCTAAAGTATGAATATCGGCAGTCCATGAAATTTTAGTATCGCACCAGTTACAGCCTATATCGCATCCGCCGATTCTGATAAAATATGCTGCTTTGCCGGTGTGATATCCTTCTCCTTGAATAGTGTAAAATTCATCTATAAGAGGAAGTTTTTTTCCGTTTTCAAAAATATCTTTCATTAAAACCTGATTTTAGCCGCAAAGTTTATTTTTTTTAGCGGATTCTGAAAATAAATTATATTTGAACTTTGTAAAATAAAATTAAACATATGAAATATCTGACAATTATTTTCTTTTCTCTGTTAATTCTTGCTTCTTGTAACAATTCGGAAAAAAATGCAAAAGATTACACAATTAATGCATATATAACCGGGTATTTTGAAGGAAATGTTGTTTTGAAAAAAATTCGCAAAGGAAAATTACTGCCGGTTGATTCATTAAAAATGAAAAAAAGCAAGTTTAAATTTAAACACGTAAAAATTCCGTCTCCGGAAATGTTTCTTTTAGATATTGACAACGGAAACTATATTATTCAGTTTTTTGCCGACCCTGCCGACATACAGGTAAATGCAGATTTTAACAACGGAACATTAGAAGTGCAAGGATCTGAAACACAAAAAGAATTTGTATCCTTTACGGAAAATAATAATATTTATGAAAATAAATTGCAAAAAATAAATAATCAGCGGAATTTGGCATATTCAAACTATGATACCCTATTGTTAAAAAGCCTGGACTCAACTTACGACAATGTTGTTTCGGAACAAATTGATTTTATAAAAAAATACGCTTATGAAAACAATAAAAGTTTTGTTTCTCTGTATTTAACTTTGTATAATCTCGCTGATTATATTGATTTTAATGAACTAAATAAGATTTACGAACACTTTAACGATACTCTTAAAATTTCACCCTATTTTAAAGAACTGAAAGATATTATTAACATAAAAAAGAAAACACAAGCAGGTATGCAGGCTCCGGATTTTTCGCTGCCCGATACCTCCGGCACTTTAATTTCTTTATCATCCTTGCAGGGAAAGTATGTTTTACTAAACTTTTCGGCTTCTTGGAGCGGATATTGCCGTGCCGACAACCGAGTTTTAAAAAAGATATACGAAAAATACAAAAACCGGGATTTTGAAATTTATCAGATTTCGATTGAACAAAGCAAAAAGCAATGGCAAAACGTTATAAAAGCCGACAAGATTAATTGGATTACTGTTTCGAGCTTAAAGGGTTTAGATTGTGATGTTCTGAAACTTTACGGTGTAAGAAAATTACCGTATTATTTCTTACTTAACAAAAACGGAATAATTGTTTATTCCGGAAATAATATTAAAAATCCGGAGAAAATATTAAACGAAATATTATCTGAATAAAATTCAGAATAAACTCGATGTGCCTTTAATACACACCGAGTTTTTATTAAATACCCAAACTTTTAACAACAATTTCGGCAATATCGGCAACTTCAATTTCTTGTTCTTTATTTTTCATTTTTACGCCGTCTTTCATCATTGTCATACACATCGGGCAAGCTGTGGCAATAAGGTTACAGCCGGTTTCGAGGGCATCTTCGGTACGCAGTTCGTACACTTCTTTATCGCCCTTTTCGGCTTCTTTAAACATTTGCGTTCCGCCGGCACCGCAGCAAAGCGAGCGGCTTTTGTTTCTGTGCATTTCGGTTATTTCGCCTATTTTGCTAAGCGTAAAACGGGGTGCTTCGTATTCGCCGTTGCCTCTGCCGAGATAACACGGGTCGTGGTAAGTTATTTTTTTATCTTTAAAAACTTCGGAGTTTAAGTTCAGTTTTCCGTCTTCAATAAGTTTTTGAATGAATTGTGTATGGTGTATTACTTCGTAATTTCCGCCGAGGTCGCAATATTCGTTTTTCAGGGTATTGAAATCGTGGGGGTCGCAAGTGATAATTTTTTTCACTTCGTAACCGTTCATAATTTCAATATTCATAAGTGCCTGCATTTGGAAAAGAAATTCGTTTCCGGCACGTTTTGCGTTATCGCCCGAATCGGTTTCTTCGGTTCCGAGGCAAGCATAATCGACTTTGGCAAAGTCAAGAATTTTTGCAAAATTACGTGATATTTCAATACCGCCTTCGTCATAACTTCCGGCACTTCCTACCCAAAACAGATATTCGGGTTTTTTGCCTTCGGCAAGTTTGTCAGCCATAAGCGGAACTTTTACGGGTTTTTCTTCTCCGTTTATCGTAATTTTAAGATTATCAGCCCAGTTAAACCTGTCGGCAGCCGAATATTTCCAAGGAGCACCGTTGTTTTCGATGTTGGTTGACATGGCGTTTATAAGTGCCGGAGCTTTTGATTCTTCAAGGAAAATATAGCGTCGCATTTCCAAAATCATTGACGGGTGGTCGATATTTACGGGGCATTCCTGTGCACAGGCATTACAAGTTGTACATGCCCAAAGCTCTTCGTAGCTTGTATAATCGGGGTAAAGTGCTTTACCGTCTTGGTATGTTTTTCCTTCTTTCAGAAGTCCGCTCATTTTTTCTTCCATACGGCGACGGTAATCGAGGACTACTTTTCGCGGAGAGAGAGCTTTTCCGGTTTGGTTTGCCGGACATACGGAGGTACAGCGTCCGCATTGTGTACAAGCAAGTGAGTCGATATAATTTTTCCATGTTCCGTCTTCAACGTCTTTCATACCGAAACGTGCGACTTCTTCTTCCTCTTCGGGCATGGGTGCATCGGGATTAAGCATTAATTTTACTTCTTTTGTAACCGATTCCATTTCGTTCATTTTTGTCAAAGGTTCGGTACGCGAGAAATATACGTTGGGTATTGACATAAATACATGGAAGTGTTTTGAATAGGGCAGATAATTTGCAAAAATAAAAATCAGCAAAATATGCGACCACCACATAATCAGCTCGACTGAGTGTGCCGAATTTGCCGGTATCCAATCTGTAATAAGTGAACTTAAAGGAAATATGCCTTTAGCTTGTGAGCCGGCATGAACAATATATGCGGCATTCATTCCGATTAAACTTACCATTAAAAACAAAATCATAAGCAGTGCAAGCGTTGCGTCTTTATGGTCGCGATGCCGCATTTCTTTTCCCGTAAAACGTTTTATGTGCATAATATTTCTTCTGATAAGAAATGCAATAACTAAAATGAGAATAATCCATGCTGAGATATCGCTTCCGGCAATGAGAAAATCGTAAACAGCACCGAGAAAAGAAAAAATTCTGTCGTTGGCGGGGTTACCGTCAAAAGGTGTACCTATCAGCCCGTCAATAAGCATTTCTCCGGAGCCGAAAGTGATGAGCAAAAAGCCCCAGAAAACGAGGGCGTGCATAAATCCGACTATGGGGAAACGCATAATTTTGGTTTGCCCGAAAGCAACATTCAGGGTTCTTTTTATGCGTTCGCCTACATTAGAAATTGAGTATGGTTTTTTCAGAAGTTTAATAATTCTGAAAATTCGGGAAAAACTCCATGCTAAAATTCCGAAAGCAACAAGTGTTGTTACTATAAAAATAATATGTTCTGCCATTTTCTTCCTGTTTTTTAAGATTTGTGTCTCAAAAATAATAAATATTATGCTTGCATAATAATATTTTGTTTAATTTAGATTTGTTTTAAATAATATTTTTTATTTTCCTTCAAAAAACAAATCTTCTTTCAACTTTGTAATTTGTTGTTTTGAATATTTATAGTACGTGTTATCTTTATCAAATGAATGATTCTCGTAGTAGTAAGTTATTTTTTTATAAAATTTCAGAGCTTCTTTCTTATTTCCCGTTTTTTCAAGAATTAATGCCGACTTATAAAAATTTGAAATATTGAAATAACTATTCTTAATTTCAAAAATATTTCTTTGCTTCTTTAAAATTGCCAATGCCTTATTATATTCTTTTTTATTTTGATATATATCTGACATATAATCATATACCTGATATTCGATTCGCTTGGAAAAGCGGATTAGTTTTAATGTTTTTTCTGCAAATTCGAGCGATTTATCGTAATTTCCCAGTCCTAAATAAGTTCTGCATAAATATAATGTATTTGAATAAGATGTTGAATCTTTTTTATAGACATTGAGATTATACGGAAGTGCATTTTTAAACTTTTTAGTTTTGCAATAAGCTATTCCGAGTCGTTTTTGGACATTGTATGAAGAATCACCTTTTTGCATTGCTTTTAAATATTCCGGAATTGCTCTGTAAAAATGGGTTTTTACAAAATGAACATTTGCTTTTATTTTATAAAAATCGGATAAAGAAGAGTCAATTAGGATTCCTTTATTACAAATATTAATTGCTTCGTTAAATTTTTTTGTTTTCAGCATTACTGCTGCTAACGATTTTATACTAATTAAATTTGTTGTGTCTTTTTCGTATGCTTTTTGATAGAATGAAAGACAGGATTCTGCCTTGTTCTGTTTCAGATAACATAAACCGATTTTTCTGTAATAATACGGATTCAGGGAATCTTGCACAGATAATTTTTTATAAAGATTCAATGCTTTTCCAAAGTTTTTGTTATTGAAATAAATTTTTGAAAGGTTATTTAATGCCGTAAAATTCAAAGAATCTTCTTTCAGTGCTTTATTATACAATTTGATTGCTTTGTTTTTGTTTTGGTTTATTTCGGATATTTTTGCAAAACCGTTTATATAATTTGTGTTTGTCGTATCGATTAAATATGCTTTTTTGAAATATATTTCAGCTTGCTTGTTTTTATTAAGAAATTGATATGCTGTGCCTGTTTTGTACAATAAATCGGAATTATCCGGATTTTTTTTAAGTAATTTTGTACTTTCGGTCAAAAATTCAGAAAATTTCCCGTAATAAAACAGCTTGTTTAAACTTTCGATATTTTGTGAAAATGCATATTGTGAAAATAAAAAAGTAACTAAAAGCGTATTAAATAATTTCATTTTACGGAGGGTTTTATTACACAAAAGAAACGATAAAAAAATAAAAAACAGTATAATTGCGTTGTGTTTATTAACATAAAATTAAATAATGAAAAAAATAAAAGAAATTTTGTCGCTTGTTTTACTTTTCGTAAGTATTTCAATTACAGCTTTTTCGCAAAGAGAACGATTGTATGATGTTAATGCCGACGGTATGCAGCAATTTAAAACAGCGGTTGAACAAGCGGCAAAAGAGCATAAAAACGTGATGATTCAAATAGGCGGTAATTGGTGCAGTTGGTGCTATAAATTTCATGATTTTTATAAAAATGATGCTGTGCTTGATTCGATGATAAAGGCGAATTATGTTGTAATCAGGGTAAATTACGATAAATCGTTGAAAAATGAAGAATTATTTGCACAACTTGGTTATCCTCAGCGTTTCGGATTTCCGGTTATTGTAATTTGTGATGCCGAAGGCAGAAGACTGCATACGCAAAATTCGTGGTATTTGGAAGACGGAAAAGGAAGCTACGACAGGAAAAAGTTTGTTGCTTTTTTGAAGAATTGGACGGTAAAGGCGATAAATCCGGAGAGTTACAGGTAGTTGAAAGTTGAAAGTTAAAAGTTAAAAGTTAAAAGGGGAGTTTATTGTCTGATTGCTTGTACCATGTGCCGTTTTCCGGCAGGACCCGGAAGTCGTTTTACGGTATAGCCGGCAGAGCGTAATGCTTGTTTTACGGTTCCTTTGGCTGAATAGGTAACGAGTATTCCGTTTTTGTTTGTTGCTTTATAAAGTTTTGCAAATATTTCTTCTGTCCAAAGTTCGGGTTGTTTGTCGGGTGCAAAGGCATCAAAATAAATAAGGTCGAAGTTTTTTTCCGGAAAGTAGTCGGATAAATCAATTTTTATTTTTTTCAGAACAAAGTTATCGGAAATTTTTGTTTCTTTTTCCCAAGCGGTGTTGTTAATTTGTTCGGCAATTTCTTTAAAATGCAAATTTTTTGAAAATAAATCATCTGTTATTTCAGGTAAAAGCGGATATTTTTCTATTGTTTCGTAATAGACATTTTTATCTGAGTTTTTTATTTCAGAAAGAGTTAAGATTGCATTAAGTCCGGTTCCGAAACCAAGTTCGAGGATATTTATTTTATCTTTTTTTATTTGTTTTAATCCGGCATTTATAAAAATGTGTAAGGATTCCTGTACGGCACCGTTTACGGAATGGTAATGTTCGTCAAGTTCGGGAAAGTAAAGGGTGGGGGACTTGTCGGCTGTGATGATTTTTTTGAGCATTTTTGCTTTTTGTTTTATACGGATAACAGGGATTTTTGAAGGTTGTCCTTATCGGTAAATTTCGAGATATGTTAAAATCTGTATTGTAACCGCTTATATTTCAATAATGATAAACAATGCCCGATCGCCAAGATTTTATTGCTTTGTTCCAAGAACTTATGTATTTTGCATCACGTAAAAGAATAAAGTCGTTTTTTGAAATTGCTTGTTGCGGTATTACAAAAATAAATTCCAATTTTTTATCTTCTTTTGTGTTTATATATACCCATTTTTCGGCATCGTCAAAGTTTTTTATATCATCGGGCGGACCGTACATCATGTAAATCATTCCGCGGTCGGTTTTCCAACCTTCTTTGTATGAAGTGAAATAATAATTGGCATAAATTGCTCTGTTATACCAAACTTTTAAAATATCTCTTGCTCGTTCTTTGCTGCCTGCCGCTTTTATCCAAAAATTATCTATACTTAGTTTTTTGTTATCGGAATTTATCATTTTTTGATATTCTTCTTCGCTGAGCAAATATTTCGTTGCATCTAAAAGTTCCGACGATTTTGTAAGCATAGGGTAAGAACCTCCGAAATTAACTTTCAGCATTCCTTTGTATTTTAAAGTATCGGCTTTTATAAGATACAGTCCTTTTTTATTAACTTTAAACGGAATTTTACCGAGTCGTGCTTTAATTTTCCAAACTGAATCGGGCTTTAAAGTAAAAGACGAATCTTTTCTTGTTTTATATGGTTTTTCGGCATCCGGAAAGTTTAATTTGAAACGGGATATCTGTATTTCTTCCGCAAGAGTGTTTTTGTGCATTATAATAAGAGAATCACTCAGTCTAAAATATTCGTTGAAAACGGGTTTTTTATTTTCGGCTTTCATACTGAAATAATACTGTTCGTTATCATCGCCCGAGTTGTTTATTCGGATAAAAGAATGGCTTTTTTTATTTGCATAGACATCTGTAAGTAAGACTTCTACGATATAATATTCTTCATTTATATTGTTGAGTTTCAGGAAAGTTATAATGCTTGTTTGCTTTTCTTGTTTTTTAACGGTAATTGTTGTTTTGGCACTGTCAATAATAATATTACTTCTGATTGACGGTTTTACTTTATAAGATACTTTTATTACTGATTTATTTATTCTCTCGGCATTTGCACTGCTGTAACGCAATTCTTTGGTAAACAGCTTTATATAGAGCTTAGTGTAAGAATCGGAAGCGTGAAAAACCTTAAATTTAGGATGAAGAACGAAACTTGCAGGATTGTATTCCGAAGCATTTGTTTTTGTTCCTTGCGGTTTTTGTGTTACACAAGCTGCCAACCAAATAAGG
>CAMZKI010000051.1 GCA_947311125.1 uncultured Chlorobiota bacterium | reverse complement strand
AATTGTAATTAGAGACGAACCCTTTAAAAAACTTGTAAACCAGGGAATGATACAAGGGCGTTCTAATTCTGTAAACAAAATTAGAACGCCCTTGTATCATTCCCTGGTTTACAAGTTTTTTAAAGGGTTCGTCTCTAATTACAATTCCTAAATCATATAAAAATTTGTTCCAAAAACGAGAATAAATTAAGTGTCCTACGGCATGCTCGGTTCCGCCAATGTATAAATCAACATCTTGCCAATATTCATTAGCTTTCGGAGAAACCAAGGCATTATTATTGTGCGGGTCCATATAACGCAGATAATAAGCCGAAGAGCCTGCAAAACCGGGCATTGTGCTTAGTTCGTATTTATATTTTCCGTCATACAGCCAATTTTGTGCTCTGCCCAAAGGCGGTTCACCTGTTTCTGTAGGTTTGTAATCGTCAATATCGGGCAGTGTAAGCGGAAGTTCTTCTTCTTTTAAAGGTGTTGCGATACCGTTTTTATAATATATCGGAAACGGTTCTCCCCAGTATCTTTGACGACTGAAAATAGCATCTCGTAAACGATAATTTATTTTTCGTTTTCCTATATTTCGTTTCTCTATTTCTTGAATTATCTTTTTTACGGCATCTTTAACGTCAAGCCCGTTTAAAAAATCGGAATTTATCATTTTTCCGGTTTTTGCATCATACGATTCGTTTTCAATGTTTCCGCCTTCAACGACCGGAATAATTTCGATACCGAAGTGTTTTGCAAAAGCATAATCTCTGCCGTCGTGTGCCGGAACAGCCATTATTGCTCCGGTTCCGTAACCGCTGAGTACATAATCGGCAATCCAAATCGGAATTTCTTTTTCGGTAAACGGATTTAAGGCATATGAACCCGTAAAAACTCCGGTTATATTTTGTGCATCTTTTTGTCGTTCTCTTTCTGTTCTGTTTTTTGCATAAGTAACATATTTATCAACCTCTTCCGATTTTTCTACGGTCGTAAGTTTATCGACCAATTCGCTTTCGGGAGCCAGAACCATAAATGTAGCTCCGAAAATTGTATCGGGTCTGGTTGTAAAAACCAATATTTTTTCGTCTTTATTTTTTATATCGAAATAAATTTCAGCACCTTCGGAACGCCCGATCCAATTTCGCTGCATTTCTTTTAAAGAATCCGACCATTCCAATGTATTTAAACCGTCAAGAAGTCGTTTTGCATATGCCGTTACCCTTAATTGCCATTGCATCATTTCTTTTTGGATTACAGGATATCCGCCTCTTTCGGATACGCCGTCTTTCACTTCGTCGTTTGCCAAAACCGTTCCGAGTGCCGGGCACCAGTTTACTTTTGTTTTTGCCCTGTATGCCAAGCGATAATTCATTAAAATGTCTTCTTTTTCTTCTTCCGTCATACCGTTCCAAACGGCGGCCTCAAAAACAGGTGTTTTATTGCAGGCAGCATTTATTTGAGTATTTCCGTTTATTTCAAATTCTTTTATCAGAGTTTCAATCGGTTCGGCTTTTTGGGTCTTGTTATTAAACCAATGGTGAAACATTTTCAGAAAAACCCATTGTGTCCATTTATAATAATAAGGGTTTGACGTTCTGATTTCACGGCTCCAATCGTAAGAAAATCCGATTTTAGACAGTTGTTCTTTGTATCGTTTTATATTAATTTCCGTGGTAACTGCGGGATGTTGCCCTGTTTGAACGGCATACTGTTCGGCAGGTAAGCCGAAAGCATCAAAACCCATCGGATGCAAAACATTGTAACCTTTTAAACGTTTATAACGACTGTATATATCGGAAGCGATATAGCCCAAAGGATGTCCTACATGTAATCCTGCCCCGGAGGGATACGGAAACATATCCAATACATAAAATTTGGGTTTAGTTTTGTCTTCGGTAACTTTATAAATATCTTTTTTTATCCAGTTCTCTTGATGTTTTTGTTCTATAATCTTAAAATTATACTCCATTTTTCTGACTTAAAATTTAAGAAACCTTTATTTTTTGAAAGTTCGCAAAAATAGTAAAAAAGCACGGTTCTTTTTAAAAGAATTTCAAAATAAGCTTTATTTTTTTGTTTTTTTTATAATTTTGCGTTCTGAAAAAACGGCTCCGTAGTTCAATTGGATAGAATGGCAGATTTCGGCTCTGCTGGTTGTGGGTTCGAGTCCCGCCGGGGTCACAACAATTAAAATATTAATTATCGTAAAAAGGCAGTATTCAACGGAGATACTGCCTTTTCTGTGTTTTAAGGGTTTTGTATTAAAAATACTTTTTGCCATATTTGACATATTCGCCAAAAAAACATAAATTTGCAGGTAAATGTTTTACCTATGTTTTACCTTGTTTTACCTTTTTTTATTTTTTTGTTTTACCTGTAGAAATGAAAGCAACCTATCAATTAGTATTTAACCGAAAAAATAAACTTAACTCGCAAGGAAAAGCACCTGTCGAAATTAGAGTTACATTAAACAGAAAAACTGCCTATTTTTCAACAAAAATTCGAGTAAAACCGAATGAGTGGAACGATAAACGGTTTAGAGTTAATTCAAAGCATCCGAATAATATAAAAATAAATAATTATTTGTATGATAAAATTTCGGAAATTGAAGAATTTGAATTATACGAAAGAGATAAAGGAAAGGAAGTAACCATTGAAGATATTAAAAAGTTTGTT
>CAMZKI010000050.1 GCA_947311125.1 uncultured Chlorobiota bacterium | reverse complement strand
GACGAGGACGAAGAAGAAGAAGAAGAAAAAGGCACTAAAGTTACGGTTGAAATTAAATTATAAAAAATGAAAAAAAACAAAATTAAAACAATCGTTATAGAAGACGAGAAGGAAGATATGGATTTGATGCTGAATCTGCTTAAAAGTTTTTCGGAAATTGAAGTTGCAGAAACAGCTCGAGATATAGATGAAGGAATTACTGCCGTCAGTTTCTACAAACCCGACCTTATTTTCTTGGACATAAATCTTTACGGCAGAATCTCTTTTGAAATATTGGACGTTATATATAAATTCAACATAAAACCTAAAGTTATTTTCACTACTGCTTTTGATGAATTTATGAGCAGAGCATTTAAATATTCAGCTTTTGATTATTTACTTAAACCTGTAGACAGGGCAGAGTTGGGAGAAACGATAAAACGCTTTCTGAATCAAACGGAACAAGTTGAATTTCCTGAAAGTTACAGGCGGTTTATGTCAGTAAAAAGAAAACTTGTTTTTAACACAGCCGAAGGTTTTGAAGTAGCAGAGCCTGATGAAATATGTTATCTGTCAACAGTTAAAAATAAATCTTATACAGAAATATTTATGACCGACGGGAGTAAAATTGTCGTGAGCAAGCACATAGGAGAAGTATACGCTATGTTGCAAAATAAAAATTTTTTTAAAATTCACCGTTCGTATGTAATAAACATAAAATACATTAAGAAAATTAACAGGCTAAAAGGGAAATGTTATATTAAAACCGAAAATGTTGAATACGAAATACCCGCATCAAGAGAGAAAATAAAAAAATTGAAAGAAATGTTGACTGACAATACGAATAAAAACAGCTAAAAAGTAACGAATATTTTTGTGATAAATAAAAAAATAGTACCTTTGCAAACCTGAAAATAAGATAGGAAAAAATAAGAAAAATACAGAGCAATGAAAAGAACGTTTCAACCTTCGAACAGAAAAAGAAGAAATAAGCACGGATTCAGAGAGCGTATGGCATCTGCAAGCGGAAGAAGTATTTTAAATGCAAGACGCAGAAAAGGAAGAAAAAAACTTTCGGTTTCAAGCGAAATACCTCATAAGTAAAATTTACTTTCGTTTTTCATAACGTTTTGAAAAAAATATCTTTTATACCCTTGGCATTATTCTGTCAAGGTTTTTTTGTTTATAATTGCAAGCAGTCTTAACAAAGAATAAAAAACAATATTATGCCCGAAAAAAACAATATAAATGTATTGATAAGTACAAGCAATTTGGACAGTAATTTGAAAAAAATTGCAGAAAAGGTTATCGAAAATATACGAATATCAGATGATGACGCATTACTGCTTTTTGAAAAAGGAGAACTCGGTTTTCTCGGAATACTTGCTAATTACGTAAGGGAACAAAAACACGGAGGCAGAACCTATTTCAACAAAAATTTTCATATAGAACCAACCAATATTTGTATATATAATTGCAAATTTTGCTCTTATGTCAGAAAAATAGGACAAGAAGGTGCGTGGGAATACAATATTGACGAAATTTTGAAAACCGTTGAGTCATACAAAAATACCGGAGTAACGGAAGTGCACATAGTAGGCGGTGTACATCCCAAGCGAGATTTACATTACTACGGAGAAATGATGCTTGAAATTAAAAAAATAATGCCGAACATTTACATCAAAGCATTTACGGCGGTTGAGCTCGAATATATGATAAAAAAAGCAAAACTTTCCGTAGAAGAAGGATTAAAAAAACTTAAAGAATACGGTTTAGACTCAATACCGGGAGGGGGTGCCGAAATTTTTCATTCTGACATAAGAAAAAAAATATGCGATGAAAAAGCTTCTGCAGATATGTGGCTTAATATCCACGAAACAGCTCATAAAGTCGGCTTACCTTCAAATGCAACAATATTATACGGACATACCGAAAAATATGAACATCGTGTTCACCATATGTCAAAATTAAGAGAACTTCAGGACAAAACAGGAGGCTTTAATACCTTTATTCCGCTGAAATATCATAAAGAAAACAATAATTTATCTCACATAGGAGAAGTTACGTCAATAGAAGACCTGAAAAATTATGCCGTTTCAAGAATTTACCTTGATAATTTCCCTCATATAAAAGCTTATTGGCCAAGTATAGGAAAAGAAATAGCTCAACTTTCGCTTTCTTTCGGTGTTGACGATATCGACGGAACAATTGATGATTCCACTAAAATATACTCAATGGCAGGAGCCGAAGACCAAAATCCTAAAATGACGACGCAAGATATGGTTAAACTTATAAAAGATGCAAAAAGAACCCCGATTGAGAGAGATACGCTTTATAATACCGTTAATTCGTTTTAATTACAGTATTTATTCGGAAAATCATACAGCAGGCAAACATATATTTTACCGGCTGTTTTTATTTTTATATTAAATAATAAGTATCTTTGACCTGCAAATATAAAAAGACTTAATTTTGACACTTAATATTGTATTCAGAAATACGGGGTTGTTTTTATTATTAATTTTTTTGCAACTGTTTCTGTTTGAAAACATATCTCTTACCCGGTTTGAGATAATTCCGAACTTTTATATACTTTTTATATTGATTCTGTTTATTGAAATTCCGGGTTGGGCACTTCTTTTGTCAGCATTTTTTTTAGGTTTAATAATTGATATTTCCTATGATACAGGAGGCGTAAATGCTGCATCGTCAGTGCTTGTTGCATTTTTACGTCCGACAGTTTTGAAACTTCTTACACCCCGAGACGGTTATCCTTCAGGAACATCGCCGAGTATATCGGAATACGGATTTGTATGGTTTCTTAAATACGGTTTTATATTAATATTTATTCATAACTTAGCTTATTACTTGTTTGTGAAGTTGAGTTTTGAGGATTTTTTTATAACAATTTCTAAAACTTTGCTTTCAACAATATTAGTTTTAATCTTAATTATATTGAGTCAATATTTATTCAAAAAAAATAATTGAAAACAAAACGTTTTGTCATAAGCTTTATTTTTATATCAACGGCGATTATTTTTATTGCCAAGCTTTTTTATATTCAGGTAATTAACGAAAGCTATAAATTATCTGCCGAAAATAATACATTAAGACATATAACTGTATATCCTTCAAGAGGGTTGGTAGTTGACAGAAACGGGAAAATTATAGTTGCCAACAAAAGCAGTTATGATTTAAAAGTGGTTACGAGAAGTACCGGAGTATTTGATACCGCTGAATTTTGCAGACTGACAAATATTCCTGAAGAAGAGCTAAAGCTGAAGTTTAAGAAGAATAAGTATTCGTACAAGCCTGTTTTACTCAAAAAACAAATATATGCGGAAGAATATGCCGAAATAGCAGAGAACCTTTATAAATATCCCGGTTTTTTTGTTGAAAAAAGAAGTTTAAGAGAATACCCTTATCCTGTTGCGGCAAATATTTTAGGTTATCTCGGAGAGGTAAATGTTGAAGATTTAAGAAGAGATTCTTATTACCAATCAGGTGATTATACGGGAAAAAGCGGTATCGAAAAAGTTTATGAAAAAGATTTGAGAGGGAAAAAAGGCACTGAAATTTATTTGGTTGATGTTTTTGGGCGTATTCAGGAACCGTATAAAAACGGTAAATTTAATTCTCCGGCAGTTGCAGGAAGAAGACTAACATCTTCGGTAGATATTGAACTGCAGAAGTTCGGAGAATTTCTTATGCAAAATAAAACAGGAAGCATAGTAGCAATAGAACCGTCAACCGGAGAGATACTTGCTTTGGTAACAAGCCCGACGTATGATCCTAATTTATTTACGGGTAAAAAATTAAAAGAAAATTATAAAAAGATTGAACAAAGCAGAAATAAGCCTTTGTTTAACAGAGCTTTGAGGTCAATGTATCCGCCGGGTTCAACTTTCAAGACTGTAAATGCCTTAATTGCAATGCAAAAAGGATTAATAACAGAAAAAACAATATTTATAACAGACGGCTATGATGCAGGAACTCATATTGTTAAAGATCACGTAAGCGGACTTATTACATTTAAAAAATCTTTGATGTTATCAAGCAACGCATATTATTGCCATGTTTTTAAACGTATAATTTCTGATAAAAATTTTGAAAATTATGCTGATGCTTATAACAGTTGGACAGATTATGTCAAATCATTCGGTTTGGGCGTAAAACTCGGTACAGACCTTGATTTTGAAAAACAGGGTGTTATTTATTCTTCAAATTATTTTGACAGGTATTACGGAAAAGGTCGTTGGAATTATAATACCGTAATTTCTTTGGCAATAGGGCAGGGCGAACTCGGTTTTACACCTCTTCAGACAGCAAATCTTGCGGCAGTATTGGCAAACAGAGGGTATTATATTACTCCGCATATTATTAAAAAAATTGAAGGTAAAGAGATTGATGAAAGATTGAAAAAGAAACACTTTGCAAAAGTAGATGCAAAATATTTTGAGCCCGTTGTTGATGCTATGGAGGCGGTTGTTACCGGAGGGACTGCTGTTTCGGCTTATGTTCCCGGATTGGATATTTGCGGTAAAACAGGAACTGTGCAGAATCCGCACGGAAAAAATCATTCTGTATTCATAGCATTTGCCCCCAAAAATAATCCTAAAATTGCGGTTTCGGTATATGTCGAAAATGCAGGATACGGCTCAATGTGGGCGGCACCTATTGCAAGTTTAATTATTGAAAAATATTTAACTAATTCAATATCAAGAGAGTGGCTTGTTAAAAGAATCAGTGAAGCAGTTTTAATAAATAATAAATGAAATCTAAATTAATTCAAAATACAGACCTTATTACTTTGCTTGTATATTTTTTGCTTGTTGCTGCCGGCTGGATGAGTATTTATTCTTCATCGTACGACGGAAGTGATTTCAGTTTTTCTTCAAGATACGGCAAGCAACTGATAATGATATTTATAAATCTGTTGTTTATTGCAGGAATATTTTTTTTAGACGGACACATAATACCTTCCGTCTCATATTATATTTACGGGCTTGTAATATTGTTGCTGCTTTTAGTATTAATTGTAGGAGATAAAACGGGAGGGTCTCGTTCGTGGTTCGTAATAGGAAGTTTTAAGTTGCAACCGGCAGAATTTGCAAAATTAGCAACTGCTCTTGCAATTGCTAAATTTGCCGGCAGAGACAATTTTAAGTTAATGTCAAATTTTAAAGACTTTTTAATACTTTCGGCAATAATAATTTTTCCGGCTTTGCTTATTTTGCTGCAAGGTGATGCCGGTTCGGCATTAGTTTTCTCTTCATTTATTTTTGTGGTTTATCGCAGGGGCTTACCGTTGTATTTTTTGGTAATAATTTTTATAGAAATTCTTGTTTTTATTTCTGTATTTTTTGTAAGCCTAAATATACTTTTTATTATATTGATTACAGGAACTTTCTTTGTCTTCAGATTACTCGGAGGAAGCAGGAGAGAAGTGCTGTCTTATTTTTTTTATTTAATTTTATTGATTTCGGCAGGGTTGATGTTTGTTGTATTTATGCGAAAAAATATTCCGTTTCATATTGTTCTGACGGTTTCTGTCATAATTGTTTCATTTATCGAAATTGTGAAATCTTTCAGAAATGCAAATTTTAAGCGTTTTTTTATTCCGGTTTTACTGTTGTTTTATATCGGCTCGGCATATTCTGTTGATTATGTTTTTTATGAAGTTTTAAAAGAACATCAAAGAACGCGCATAAATGTTCTGTTCGGAATAGAGAAAGATATTACGGGTGTCGGATATAATGTTAATCAGGCAAAAATAGCCATAGGCTCCGGAGGCTTGTCGGGGAAAGGATACCTTAAAGGAACGCAGACAAAATTTAATTTTGTTCCTGAGCAGGATACAGATTTTATTTTTTGCACGGTAGGAGAGGAGTGGGGTTTTATAGGGACTGCCGGGGTTATTGTTTTGTTTACGATATTGCTTTTAAGGATAATTAAAATTGCAGAAAGACAAAAATCCCTATATTCTCAAATTCTCGGATATTCTTTGGCATCTGTCTTGTTTTTTCATTATGCCGTTAATATTGCAATGACAATAGGTTTGGCACCTGTTATAGGAATACCGCTGCCTTTTTTCAGTTACGGCGGTTCTTCTCTGTTTGCTTTTTCTATATTTTTATTTATTTTTTTACGTTTGGATGCCGAAAGGGATATCTTGTTTTCATAAAAAAGCGAGAAATCGTTAAAAAACAAATTCTCGCTTTTCTTTGTAATTTGCTTACAAACTTATTCTTCCATTTCAATCATTTTGAAAGGGATTTTTAAAATAGACTGATAATCTTCGCCGGCTTCCAGCATATCTTCGTCATCTTCTTCGTAATACCAGTTTATAACGACATTATTACCGTTTTTATAAATTGTTTCCAATTTTTTAAAAACGTCTAATATGCATTTTGAAGAACTTGTGTTAAAGTATTCTAATTTAATATTTACTTCTGTGTTTTCTTGAGGATTTTTACCGTATTCTTCAAGCCAATCTACCAAAGGTTTATAAAACTCTATTGAATTTTCGGGTATTGATTTTCCTTCTATTTGTATTTTTCCTGTATCGGCATTAAAAGTAACATCAGGTGTTTTTCGTGTTTTTTCAATTCTTATAGACTCCATATTCGATGTTTAATTGTTTTTCTTAATTGACAAATTTAATAATCATATTTCTAAATTGCAATTCTTAATGTGAAAAAAATGTAATTGCTGTCAAAATTATAAAAATTGTAAGTTAAATTATTCCCCGAACGCTTCACTAAGTCAATCATTCCCAAACCGCCTCCGCCTTTTTCGGAAAATTGGTCATTGTTTAGAATTAATTTATATAATATCTTAATTTCGTCTTTAGAAAGAAAATTTAATTGATCAATGCGTTCTTTCAATACTCTTGTGTTCGATTTATTGATAAAATTTCCGGTAATTACATAGTATCTACATTTATTTTCGCTGTCTTTAATTTTTTTTAAAATAAATACGACATTTTTTTCAATTGCAGATTTGTTTTTCGGTATTTTAGGAGCATCAGAATGATGATATAAATTTTGAAGAGCTTCAACCGAAATATGATATATTTTTTTTAATGTTTTT
The DNA here is from genome assembly GCA_947311125.1 of uncultured Chlorobiota bacterium. GTDB lineage: Bacteria > Bacteroidota > Bacteroidia > Bacteroidales > JAADGE01 > JAADGE01. Next base: position 3,875 of record CAMZKI010000050.1, on the reverse strand, counting down.
AAGTCAATATTTTTTTTTTCTAAAACATCTTCAAGTTTATCTAACAACGAACTTATTACATCTTCAGATACAGAGCCGAGATAAGATACCAAAACATCATTTTCGGTATTTTTTCTGTACCACTGTAATAAATCAAATGACATGAATTCGCTTTAGGTTTTAAAATTAAAAAACAAATATAAAAAATAATCTTGATTTTTTAAAAAATATCGTATTTTATAAGTCTGCACTCTATTTTTCCGTTGTAAAGTTCTAATTTTTGAGAAGGTTTTAGTCCGAAATGTTTCACGGCGTTGAGATTTCCGGAGAAAATATATGCTGACCAGTTTTTATATCCTTTTTTAAGAGTATCTCCGGTTTCTTTGTATAATTTGTTGATATCTGATGATTTTATCCTTTCATCGTAGGGAGGATTGGTAATTATAAGTCCGTTTTTATTCTCAAATTTTGTATTCAAGAAATCTTTGTTATGCACTGTAATATGGTGTCGCAGACCGGCTTCCGAGATATTTTTAAGAGCAATTTTTACAAGTTCCGGGTCAATGTCAGTGCCTATAATTTTTATTTGAATATCTTTATTTATTTTTTTGTCGGCATTTCTTTTTACTTTATTCCATAATTGATAATCATAGTCGGGAAATTTATGAAAACCGAATTTTTTTCTTCCGTAAAGGGGAGGTACATTCATGAAAATTCTTGCGGCTTCGATTAATATTGTTCCTGAACCGCACATAGGATCAAAGAAATATTCAATGTCTTTATAATCAGAAAGCATAACAATGCCTGCAGCAAGAACCTCGTTGAGAGGTGCCTGACCTTTTGCTGTTCGGTATCCTCTTTTAAAAAGTGAATCGCCGGATGTGTCAATTGAAATTGTGCATTTGTTTCCGCTTATGTGCAGGTTAATCTTTTTATCCGGATTTTTAATATTTACGGAAGGTCGCTTTTTGAAATTTTCGGTAAAAAAATCGGCAATTGCATCTTTTGTTTTAAGGGCTGCGAACTGCGAATGTTTATGTATGTCGGAATAAACGGTTTTGTCTATAGAAAAAGTGTCGTTTATGTTAATATAATTGTTCCAATTTATATTTTTTGTCTTGTTATAAAGTTCTTCGGAAGAGTTTGCTTTAAAATAGGTAATTTTTTGCAATATGTTTAGTGCTGTTCTTATCTCATAATTAGCACGATACATAGTTTCTTTATTACCTTGGAAACTTACGGCTCTTCTGCCGGTTTTTATTTCGGAAGCTCCGATTTTTTTTAATTCTGATGCAAGTATTTTTTCTAAACCGTGAAAAGTTTTTGCCGTAAAATCGTATATTTTGTTATCTGACATCCTGTTTTCTTATAATTTTTGAAAACAATCCGGGAAAAAAACGTTTTAAATATACACCTAAAATTTCTTTACCTCCGAATATATCTTCTCTTTTACCTTTTTTAATTGACTTTAAAGCTCTTTTTGCAAAAACTTCCGGAGGAATTCCTTTTTCGGCTCCGGGGTCGTTATAATTTTGAGGTGTTCCGTCTTTTGTGAGAGCGTTTACGGCAATTTTTGTTCTTACATATGAAGGGCAAAACAGGGTAATTCCTATATTATAGTTGTAAACTTCGGCTCTTAAGGTATCAAAAAAGCCGTGTAAAGCATGTTTTGATGCGGCATAAGCCGAACGAAGCGGAATTTCAAACTTTCCGGCAAGGCTGCTCATTACTGCAATATGTCCCGATTTGTTCTTAATCATATACGGTAAAACAGCTTTTGTCAGAATTACGGTTCCGAAATAGTTAATATCCATTATTCTTTTATCAACTTTAATATCGGTATCTTTTGCCAAAGATCTCTGACTTACTCCGCCGGCATTAAACAATATGTCTATTTTTCCGAATTTTTTTATGACGGTTTCTGCCAAATTCGGTATTTTATCGTGTTCGAGCAAATTAAACGGCAAAATAAAAATTTCTTCAGGCTTATATTTGCAGTTATTTTTTACTCGTTCTAATTCTGTTTCTTCGTGAGACGAAATAATAAGCTTCGCTTTTTCGTTGTTGAAAGCATAAGCTGTTGCCTCTCCTATGCCCGACGATGCTCCCGTAATCCAAATAACTTTATCCTTATAATACATTTCTTAGTTTATTGATTAATTTTGTGCAAACATACTTAAATCCTGTTTAACCGGAAAAAAATGAGAAAAAATACTAATCTTATATTGTTATTATTATCGTTTTATTTAATCTCTGACACTGCTTTTTCGCAAGAATTTTATTCTGATAAAAATATGATTTATGTAAAAGGCGGTAAATTTTATCTTGGAAATAAGTCGGGAGACGAAGATGAGCAACCTAAACGAAAAATTTTTGTAAGTGATTTTTATATAGGGAAGTATGAGGTTACCAACAGAGAATATTGCGATTTTCTGAATGCTGTTAAACCTAATGTTCAGATACAAAGAAAATATATTAATCTTGACGGGAAATATAAAAATGTTAAGTGCAGAGTATTTTTAAAGGACTCGGTTTATTTTGTAGAGAAAGGATATGAGGATTATCCGGTGATTTTTGTAACATGGTTTGGTGCGGATGCTTATTGTAAATATGCGGGAGGACGATTACCTGCGGAGGCGGAGTGGGAATATGCGGCAAAAGGCGGCAAAATGTCATTTTTTATAAGAATATTTCGGAAATACAAGTATTCGGGAAGTAATAATCCGGATAAGGTTGCTTGGTTCAGAGATAATTCGGATTCCGGACCTAACAGAACAGGAACGAAAAAACCTAACAGGTTACAATTATATGATATGAGCGGAAATGTAGCTGAATGGTGTTCGGATTGGTATGATACGAATTATTATAAAATTTGCCCCGATAAAAATCCGCAGGGACCCGCAAACGGCAGAATGAAAGTTCATAGGGGCGGGTCTTGGTATAATACACCTGAAATGCTGAGAGTTACCAACAGAAGAGCTTCAAAGCCCGTTAATCAAAATGCTGTTACAGGATTCAGGATTGCTAAAGATATTGCCGGCTTTTGTCCTGCTAAATAAAGTTTTGATTGTTTTTTTTTCGAAAATACCTCTGTTTTTCTTTTTCTATTATTTTGTCAAATTTTTGAGGGTAAGGTATTGAGAGGTTCATATACTTTTTTGTTTCGGGGTGATAAAACGATATTTCCGTTGCAGAAAGAAAAAGTCCTTTTCCTTTAAAAACAGGCAAATCTTCCTTGTATAATTTATCGCCTAATATCGGAAATCCGGATTGTTTACAATGTATGCGTAATTGGTGTGTTCTTCCGGTAATCGGGTATAGGTTTATAAGCGAAAGACATTTGTTTCGCAATGATTTTTCGGTTTTTACGAGTTCGTATCGGGTTAGGGCATTTTTTCCGTCAACGGGAAAATTAATTATTCCTTTTTTGTCGGGTGTTCCGATTACAACGGCATTGTATTTTTTTTGAATTTTTTTTTCTTCAAATTGTTTCCCGAGATTTACTCTTGCCGTTCGTGTTTTGGCAATCAACAGAAGCCCTGAAGTTTGGTTGTCGAGTCTGTGAACAGGCAGAGGTATTTCTAATGCGTCTTTAAGATTTGTTTTTTTCAGATTAAATAACAGAGCATTTTGAATTGTTTTGAAATAATTTCCGCTTACGCTTATTCCCGGCGGCTTATTTATTACGGCTATAAAATATGTCTTACCGGAACACACATAAAAAAAGGACAAGTTATTGAATTACTTGAAAATAAACACAAAACAGAAAAAGTTTTCAAACTTAAACTTGCCGTTATATATGAAGACGATTTTATAGCCGTAATAAATAAGCCGCCGGGAATAAGCGTAAGCGGAAATTATTTCAAAACAATTCAAAATGCTCTGTTATTTAATCT
>CAMZKI010000049.1 GCA_947311125.1 uncultured Chlorobiota bacterium | reverse complement strand
GAGGCAGCCAAAAAAGAATTTAAAAAGAAAAAATTATTGAAAGTCGTTTCTCCGGGAGACGGAATTAATACTGAGTTAACTCAACATTCGCCGTTTTTTCTTTTGATGTATAAATAAAAATACCTTTGTCTTCAATCAAAAACGGCGAATGTTGAGTTAACTCAGTATTAATTCCGTCTCCCGGAGAAACGACTTTCAATAATTTTTTCTTTTTAAATTCTTTTTTGGCTGCCTCACAAGCTCTTATTTCATTTTCAAGAATATCTGCAGATTTATATTCTTTGTCAATAACCAGTTCGTTATATACTTGTATTGCCTCATCAAACAAATAATTAACATGATAAGCCTTTCCTAATAGAAATTTCGCATTAACAAAAGCTTCATTTTTATGTTTTTTTTCAAAAATAGCAACAGCTTTTTGCAATGCCGGGATAGCTAAACCATGTATTTGCGGAGTCCTTAAATAACATTCGCCGAGGTACATATGATACTCGCCTTTATCAGGATCTTTTTCCACTAATTTTTCATACGCTTTAATAGCTTCGGGAATATTTCCGGTCAAAAGTAATTTTTCTGCTTTTTTAGCACTTTGAGAAAATATAGTTTGCGAAATTAATACCGTTGCAATTACGGAAAGTAATATTTTTTTCATATTAAACGTTAATTTTATGCATTGTTCATACAACAATCGTGCAAAATAACTAATTTTATGCAGTGAATTTGTTATTTTCCGATACCTTTTATTATTCTTACGGAAAAGAAATGATAAAAATACTAAAAATAAAAAAATAACCGTATTTATTTGACAAATTATGCCTTTAACAAGATAAAAATCAGTTTTTCTTTTGTTTCTTTGCATACAAAATTAAAAAATAAAAACTATGAATATAAAACATGTAATAGCAGCCGGTTTCCTTCTGTTTCTTCATATTTCAGCCTGTAAAAATCCGGCAAAAGGTGAAGATCCCGAAAAAGTAACGATTAATATAAGTGATTTTAAAATAAATTCTGAAGCAATAAAGGTAGCAGACAGTATAATGTATATCACAAACGTAAAAAATCCTAATCCGGAAGATGCATATTATATGGACCAATGGCTTGGAGGAGCAAAAACAAAGCTACTTGCAGATAAAATATTTGCAGCTGTTTACAGTAAGAAGCTAAACGCATATAATTATATTACAGGAGATAAAATGAGTATTGAAGAAGTAAAAGAACTTGAAAATGAATTTAAACGCAAAGATATAGGACAGATTTTATTTACGGAAGATTGGTATTTTGATGAAGAAAACTTAAAAATGTATAAACAGGTAAATTCTATAATGCTTGCATATTTCAGATATGACGATGCGGGCAACCTGATGGGAAATAAAGCCGGAATAAGAGTATATCTTAACGGAACTAAACCTATGAGAGGAGCAATAGATTACTAGTTTTTACAATATACCTAATATTTATTTTAATGTTCAAAGTCCTTATAGCCGAACCGACTCACGAAATTTTGCAGAAAAAATTATCTGATGCAGGTTTCGTTTGCGATTATAAGCCTGAATTGTCGTTTTCTCAACTTGAAAAGTTAATACATAAATATAGCGGACTGGTTATCAGAAGTAAATTTAAAATTGACCGGTTATTTACAGACAAAGCCGTTAAACTTAAATTTATAGCAAGAGCCGGAGCCGGAACGGAAAATATTGATGTTTCTTATGCAGAAAACAAAGGTATAAAATGCTTTAATTCTCCGGAAGGAAACAGAGACTCTGTGGCAGAACACGCCTTGGGTATGCTTCTGACTTTACTCCATAAAATAAAAATTGCAGATACAGAAATAAGGAACGGCATTTGGAACAGAAAAAATACGGGAATTGAGTTACAAGGCAAAACCGTAGGCATAATCGGATACGGAAATACAGGAAGTGCATTTGCCCGCAAGCTATCAGGTTTTTCGGTTAAAACCATTGCATACGATAAATATAAGCATAATTTTTCAAATGAATTTGTAAAAGAAGTATCACCGAAAGTTTTATTTGCCGAAACTGATATTTTAAGCTTGCACGTTCCTCTTACTGAAGAGACAGCTTTTATGGTTAACAATAATTTTACAGAGAGGTTTTCCAAACCTTTTTACATTATCAATACGTCAAGAGGAAAAATCCTAAAAACCGATGATTTGGTGAAAAATATAAAAAAAGGTAAAATTCTCGGTGCCTGTTTAGATGTCTTGGAATATGAAAAAGCATCGTTCACGGATATTTTTGCCGGAAAAAACTCCTCATCTCTTAACTATCTTGTAAATTCCGACAAAGTTATTCTGACACCGCATATAGCCGGAAGTTCCAATGCTTCTTACAAAAAAATTGCAGATGTCTTGGCAGATAAGATTATTAATGAGTTTACACACTAAGTCTTTCAGCCCTGTTTTCTTGAGAAAAGTTTTCCTGTATCAATACCTGCTGAAAATAAGATATATAATAATATAATAAGAGGTATTGCCAAACTTTGAAAAAAAGTGAACATTAAAACAGCTGTTATCAGAAAAATATATTTTGCCGTATTCTCTCTGAAAGAATAATTATCTGTTTTAAATGAAAACATAGGAATTTCAATCAATTGCAAAAAAGCAAAAACAAATATTGAAATAATATAAAACCATATATTCGTTAAAACATACACCTGCAACCCGATAATACCCAAAATAAACTCAAAAGGCATATTTATATCCAGCCAAGATTTGAGAATTATAAGGTTATCAGGGTCAAAATTATTTACCAAAGGCAATGAAGCAAAAAATACTGCAGAAACCGGAACAGGCATTCCCATAAAATTATCACTTTGCCTTCTGTCTGCATCAAACTTTGCAAGACGTAATGCGGCGGCAATAATAAGAACTAAAGGAGATAATAAAACAAGCACTTGATTATACGGCAAATCTGTCGTAAATTCTTTAAGCTCAAGTGCTGCCTTCAACATCTGATAAACTATAACCGCAGGAGCAATTCCGAAACTTACGATATCCGACAGAGAGTCAAGATATTTTCCGAGTTTCGAAACCGAATTAGTCAGACGAGCAACGAAACCGTCAATAAAATCAAAAAAAGCAGCAGCAAAAACAAACATTGCGGCATAACTCAACCTGCCGGGAGTTTCAAAAGCATAAAGTACAGCCAAACTTCCTGCCGTTAAGTTTAATAATGTCAAAACATTAGGAATGGTAAAATATCTTAATTCTTTCTTCATAATAATTTTTATATAACACAATAAGTATTCACTTTTGCAGTTTAAAATAAAATTAATCTTTGGTAAAAATATTCTAAATTTTATGAAATGCCAAAAATAATAACTCTGTTTTTATTTTTTTCCTTATATCAAATATCATATTCACAAATAAGAATTTACAGTAACGAATTTTTATCTGCCGGTGCAGGAGCAAAAGCTCAGGCTTTATCGGGAGCCGTAACAGCTTCAACTGATGATACATACTCTGCATATTACAATCCTGCCGGGCTGGTTTATCTGAATAACAAATACGAAGTTGCCGTTATGCATTCCGAATACTTTGCCGGTATTGCAAAATTCGACTATATCGGCGTTGCATATAAAATCAACGACTCTTCAGCCTTTGCTGCAAATTTGATACGCTTCGGGATTGATAACATCCCGAATACTCTTGAACTTATTGATGAAAACGGAAATATTGATTACAGCAGAATTTCTTATTTTTCGGTTGCAGACTGGGCATTTTTAATTTCCTATGCAAAAAAAAGTTCTGTTACCGGATTATCTTACGGCATAAATACTAAAATTATTTTCAGAAATCAGGGTGAATTTGCAAAAGCATTAGGTTTCGGTTTTGACATAGGCGTAAAATACATCAAAAATAAGTGGCTTTTCGGAGCAACCTTAAAAGATGCAAGCTCAACTTTCAACGCATGGTTTTATAATACGGAAAACTTGGAAGACATTTTCATAAGAACAGGTAACGAAATCCCGGAAAACAGTTTAGAAATAACAATGCCTGAACTTTATCTCGGAACGGCACGAGATTTTAAAATATCCGAAAAATTCAGTTTAAAACCTGAACTCAATATCGACATAAGTTTTGACGGAAAAAAATACGTTCTGCTCAGCTCTAAAGCCGTAAGTATTGACCCTTATTTCGGAGCAGAACTGAACTTTAAAAATATCATTTTTTTCAGAACAGGTGTCGGCAATTTTGCTAAAATCCCGGATTTTGATAAAAAAACATTAAATTTCCAGCCGAGTATAGGGCTCGGACTAAGTTTTTTTAATTTTAAATTAGACTACGCTCTTACAGACATAGGAGACCGGTCAATTGCATTATACTCAAACGTTTTTTCTTTAAGCTACGGTTTTAATCAATTAAAAAAATAATATGTTCTTAAGATGCGCAATCTTTACATAATTATGATGTAACTTTTCTTTGTATATACCGTTTGAATGAACACATACAATATAAATAAAAAAAGATTTACATATTCAGAATAATATTATTAATTTTGCAGCTATGCTAAAAAAAATAAGTTTTATCATATTAGTCTCATTATCACTTGCTTTTCTCCAATCTTGCGAATTCAATACAGCAAAAAAAATCCAAGATCCGGAAAAAAAATACGAAAAAGCTCTTGAATATTACGAAACCGGAAAATATGCCAAAGCACAAATTTTACTTGATGACATTATTCTTTCTTTAAGAATGACAAAAAACGGAGAAGACGCTTTATACAAATTTGCCGACTCATATTACCACCTTAAAGACTATATTCTTGCCGGATATTATTTCAGAAAATATGTTTCAGATTATCCGAAAGGAAAACACGCCGAAGAAGCACAATTTATGAGTGCAAAATGTTATTATCTTGATGCCCCGAAACCTAAACTCGACCAACAAGCTACTTATACCGCACTTAAAGAATTTGAACTTTTCATTACAAAATACCCTGAAAGCAATAAAATTGACGAATGCAACAAGTTAGTTGACGAGCTAAGAGCAAAATTAGAAACAAAATCATTTTTAAATGCTAAATTGTATTACGATATAGGATATTATAACGCTGCAACTATTGCCTTAAATAACAGCACTAAAGACTTTCCCGATACAAAATACAAAGAAGAAATTATGTATCTCATTGTAAAGTCTAAATATAAATATGCCGAAAACAGTATCATAACCAAACAAAAAGAACGTTATGAAGACACTGTCAAGGCTTTTGAAAAATTTACGGAAAAATATCCTGAAAGCAGTTATATAAAAGAACTTAAAACAATTAAAGAAGATTCTGAAAAACAAATATTAAAATTAACTGATAATAAAACAGCAAGTATAAACTAAATTAATTTCAATAAAAAAAACAAAAACAAAAAAAACAAAAAAACAAAAGAAAGGTCTTCATTCAGCGCTCTAAACAATTCGACCGGACCCTCAAAAATTTGACTCTGGGAGAGGACTCATTAGCTTTTATACTCTAAATTCGTAACACAACACGCTACGCATTATCATACAAAAACAGGTATTTTGGAATTTAAGACGTGGCTCAGGTAGGGCTAAATTAGCATGCTTGCAACCCTGAGACTCGGCTCATTAGTAATCTCAAG